>CAMLLF010000206.1 GCA_946480705.1 uncultured Lysobacteraceae bacterium
CCCTCGTAGCGGAACGGCTCGCGCGTGACGGTCGGGTAGTAGATCAGCTTCTCGCGGACCATCTCGCCGAGGTATTCGTGCTGCGGCAATTCGTGCTCGATGTAGTCGCGGTACGCCAGGTCGTCGACATGACGCACACCGTGCGTGAGCACGACCTTGTCGAAGCGCTCGTAGGTTTCCGGATCGCGGATCAGCGACAGGAACGGGGCCAGGCCCGTTCCCGTCGACAGCAGGTACAGATGCCTCGCGGGCTTGAGGTCATGCAGCAGCAGCGTGCCGGTCGGCTTGCGGCTGACCAGGATCGCGTCGCCCTGCTTCAGGTGCTGCAGACGTGAGGTCAGCGGACCGTTCGGCACCTTGATGCTGAAGAACTCCAGGTGCTCCTCGTAATTCGCGCTCGCGACGCTGTAGGCGCGCACGAGCGGACGGCCGTCGACCATGAGGCCGATCATCAGGAACTGGCCGTTCTCGAATCGCAGCCCGGCGTCGCGCGTGCAGGTGAAGCTGAACAGGTGCTCGTTCCAGTGCCGGACATCCAGCACGTGTTCCGTTTCGAATGCCGCCATTTCAGATGCGTGCCTTCACCGCGTCGACGATGCGCTCGACCGTGAAGCCGAAATGCGCGAACAGCTTGTCCGCCGGCGCCGACGCGCCGAACGAGGCGATGCCGACGACGTCGCCGTCGAGACCGACGTATTTGCGCCAGAAATCCGGATGCGCGGCTTCGATCGCGACGCGCGCGCGGCACCACGACGGCAGCACCGCTTCGCGATATTCGACCGGCTGCGCATCGAATTCCTCGGTGCACGGCATCGACACGACGCGCACGCGCACGCCTTGCTGTTCGAGCGTGCGCATCGTGTCCATGGCGAGACCGACTTCCGAGCCGGTCGCGATCAGGATGGCCTGGAACTTCGCGTCGTTCGGATCGCTGAGCACGTAGCCGCCGCGCGCGATGTCGGCGAGCTGCTCGTTCGTGCGCAGCTGGTGCTGCAGGTTCTGGCGCGAAAACACGAGGCAGGACGGGCCGGCCTTGCGCTCGATCGCCGATTTCCACGACACGGCCGATTCGACCGCGTCGCAGGGACGCCAGACGCGGTTGTTCGGGATGTAGCGCAGGCTCGCCAGATGCTCGATCGGCTGATGGGTCGGACCGTCTTCGCCGAGGCCGATGGAATCGTGCGTGTAGACGTGGATCGCGTGCGCCGGAATCAGCGCCGACATGCGCACGGCGTTGCGCGCGTAGTCGGAGAACACGAGGAAGGTCGCATCGTACGGAATGAAGCCGCCGTGCAGCGCCATGCCGTTGGCGATCGCGGTCATGCCGAATTCGCGCACGCCGAAGTAGACGTAGTTCGCCGATGCATCGCCGGAATTGACGTCTTTGGAACCTTTCCACAAAGTCAGATTGGAATGGGCGAGGTCGGCCGAGCCGCCGATGAGCTCGGGCAGCTTCGGACCGTAGGCGTCCAGCGCCATCTGCGAGGCCTTGCGCGAGGCAACGACCGGACCATCGGCCTGCAGCTTCGCGATGTAGGCGTCGGCATGCGCGGCCCAGTCGGCCGGCAGGTCGCCGTTGACGCGGCGCTCGAACTCGGCCGCGAGATCCGGATGCACGTTGCGATAGCGGTCGAACAGCGCGTTCCAGCGCGTTTCGCGTTCCGCGCCCCGCGCTTCGGCGTTCCACGCGTCGTAGACGTGGTCGGGCACGACGAACGGCGCATGGTTCCAGCCGAGCTTCTCGCGCGCGAGTCCGATTTCGTCCTTGCCCAGCGGCGCGCCATGCGCGCCTTCGGTATTCTGCTTGTTCGGCGCGCCGTAGCCGATAATGGTCTTGCAGCAGATCAGGGTCGGCTTGTCGGCATCCGCGCCTGCAGAGACGATCGCGGCCTTGATCGCTTCGGCGTTGTGGCCGTCGACGTCGCGGATGACTTCCCAGCCGTAGGATTCGAAGCGCCTGGCCGTGTCGTCGGTGAACCAGCCGCCGACCTTGCCGTCGATCGAGATGTTGTTGTCGTCGTACAGCGCGACCAGCTTGCCGAGCTTCAGCGTGCCGGCCAGCGAGCAGGCTTCGTGCGAGATGCCTTCCATGAGGCAGCCGTCGCCGAGGAACACGTAGGTGTAGTGGTCGACGACCGGGAAGTCGGCGCGATTGAAGCGTGCGGCCAGCACTTTCTCGGCGAGTGCCATGCCGACGGCGTTGGCGAGCCCCTGGCCCAGCGGGCCGGTCGTCGTTTCGACGCCCGGCGTTTCGTGGCGTTCCGGATGGCCGGCCGTGCGCGAGTGGAGCTGGCGGAAGTTCTTCAGTTCGTCGATCGGCAGGTCGTAGCCGGTCAGGTGCAGCAGCGAATACAGCAGCATCGAGCCGTGGCCGTTCGACAGCACGAAGCGGTCGCGGTTGAACCATTGCGGGTTCTTCGGGTTGTGGCTCAGGAAGTCGTTCCAGAGCACTTCGGCGATGTCGGCCATGCCCATGGGCATGCCCGGATGACCGGATTTGGCGGTTTCGACCGCATCCATGGACAGCGCACGGATGGCGTTGGCGAGTTCTTGACGGCTGGACATTGGGCAGACCCGGCGGAAGGAAAACGGCGGCGGCAGCCGGCTACGGGCCAGGGCGGGCCGGGGGCTGCCGCAAAGGGCCGGTATTGTCGCCGAAGCGCCGCGGAATGTCGCCGGTGCGGCGGGCGCCGCGACGTCCTGCCGCGTCATGCCGTGCGGTTATTCCGCGCGCCGGCATTCAGGCCGCGGCTTCGTCGCTGCCCTTCTTCGGTACGGCGCTCAGCCGCGGCGGCGTGCGGGCCGGCGGGCGCTGCGGCGCGACGCGCGCCAGCAGGTCGGCGATGCCGCTGGCCGGCAGCGCGGCGAAGACGCGTGCGAGCGGCCGCGTGTCGGCCAGCATCAGGCAGACGATGCGCGGCGACTCGAGCAGCTGCTGGGCGCCGAAGCCCAGCGACATCGCATGCAGCGCACTGCCGCGCGGCGCCCACCAGAGCGCGCGCGTCGCGCCCTGCTGCAGGCCGAGTTCGATCAGCGGCTTCAGCAGCAGTTTCAGCGGCGCGAAGCCGCGGCGGTAGCGCGGTGCGAGACCGATTCCATTGAGCGCGAGCACGAAGCCGTTGCCGGCCAGCGCCGAGGCGCGGCGTTCCAGCTCGGCCCAGTCGGCGCTGGACAGATGCCCGAGCGCCTGCACCTGCTGGAAATGCTGCACGGCTTCGGCGACGAGGCCGCTGCGTGCCCAGGCATAGCCGACCGGGCTGCCGTCGGGCGCGCCGAGCAGCGCCATCGCGCAGTTGCCGTGCAGCTCGCGCGCGAGCCGGCGCGAGAACGCGGCCGGCGCATCGCAGCCGAGCCGCGGCGATTCGCGCATGAGCTGCGCGTGGAGTTCGCAGAAATCGTCGATGTAGCCGAGATGGTCGAGCGCGTGCACGCTGTCGTAGAGCGCGACGCCGTGGCTCGCTTCGTGGCTGTGCGCCTTGCGCAGCCGCCAGGCCTGCCAGCGCCAGAACCATCGGATACGCCAGCCCGGCAGCGCCTTTCCGGGACTCGCGGGAGCCGGGGAAGCGGAGGCGACGGACAAACCGACCGGACTGGCTGCCATGACGGGTCTCCCCTGTGAGACGTCATTAACGAGCGGAATCGGGGGAGACCGACTATCACGCCGTCGAGGCCGCGGAACAAGTAAAAATCCATGGCGGCGGCAGGCGCTTCGGGCCGCCGCGGAACGCCTGCGCGCCGGACGACCAGCGTCCTGTCCCGAAAATACGTTGAAAAATGCCGGTGTCTTTCGTCGCGAGACCAAGCGCGCCGAGGCGCCACAGCGGCGCTACGGCGACGCGGTGCAACGACGTGTCGCGGCGAAAGATACCGGGATTGTTCGGCAGTTATTTCGGAACAGGACGCTGGAGCACCTTGCGCAGCGCCTTGAGCCGGCGCTGCTCGTCGGACGCCGCGGCGAAATTCTGCTCGACCGGCGCGGCGTTCGCGTCGAGCAGCATTTTGGCTTCCGCGGCCGCGCCGATCGCGCGCAGGGCGTCGGCAAGCTCCAGTGCCGAGGCTGCGGTCAACGCATGACCGTCGCCGTAGAACTCGACGAACAGCGCGTGCCCGGCGCGGAATGCGGCGATCGCCGCATCGGTGCGCTGACGCGCGAGCGCGAGCTGCGCGCGCTCGCGTTCGCGCTGCGCCTGCAACGCCTTGTCCGGCAGCACGCCGGGCTTGTCGAGCTCGGCCAGTACGGCCTCGGCCGCGTCGAGCTTTCCTTCGCGGCGCAGGAATTCCACATGCAGCACGCGGCTGCGGCCGAGTTCCGGATGCGTCGCGCTGAGCGTCGCGCGGCGTCCGGCCAGCGCGTGCTCGAGCAGCGGCCGCGCTTCCTCCAGCCGTCCGCGGTGCACGAGCAGCCGCGCGAGGTTGTGTTCGCCGCGCAGCACGGCCGCGTCGTCGTGCGCGAAAATTTTGCGCCGCAGCGCCAGCGACTCGCGCAGCAGCGGTTCCGCCGCGGCGGCGTCGCCGGTTTCCTCGAGCGCGACGCCGAGATTGTTCAGCGCCTGCACGAGATTCGCCGGCATCTGGTCGGGATCCGCGCGGCGCAGGCGCAGCGCTTCGCGGAACGCTTCCAGCGCCTCGCCGTAGCGGCCCGCGTCCTGCAGCACCCAGCCGAGGTCCGTATAGCTCGCGGCGACCGCGTCGCCCTTGTCGCCGGTCATGCGCCGCTTCAGCGTGAGCGCGCGCTTCTGCATCACGATCGCCTCGTCGTAGCGCTTCTTCATCGCCAGCGCGCGCGAGTACGAGTTCAGCGAATGCAGCACCGACGGATGCTCGTCGGTACCGTAGAGCTGGCGCTTGCCGGCCAGCACCTGCTCGTGCATCACGATCGATTCGTCGAGCCGGCCTTCGTCGGAATAGACGCCGGCGAGATTGTGCATGACGGCCAGCGTGTTGCCGCCGCGGCGCAGGCGCACTTCGAGCGCGCGCTTGAGATAGTCCTCGGCCTCTGCGCCCCGCCCGCCGACCGCGCGGATCGCAAGACCCAGCGTATTCCACGAATCCGCCAATTCCACTTCGTCGGGCGGTGTCGCGGCCTCGCGCAGCACGAGCGCCTCGCGCGCCGTCTTCTCGGCTTCGACGCGCTGTCCGTTGTTCGACTGCATCACCGCGAGATCGGCGAGCATGCGCGCGCGCTCGGCATCGTACGCGGCCCCTGCATAGCGCCAGTGCACGATGCTGTCGCGATACAGCTCCATCGCGCGCTTGGGTTCGCCGGCCTGGTCCCAGGTGCGCGCGAGCACGCCGAGCAGGCGCGCCTTGACGATCGGGCGGTCGGCCAGGCTGTCGGCGAGCTTGCGTGTGCCCTCTTCCAGCATGTCGCGCGCGCGCACGTCGCGCCGGTTCAGATTTTTCTCGGGATTCGCGAATTCGAAGATCGAGATCAGGAACGCGCTGACCTCCTTCGCGGTTTCGGCCTGGCTCAGCGCCTGGCGTTCCGCGGCGAGCGCGCGGTCGCGCTGGCCGCGCGCCTCGACTTCGGCCGCGAGCGCGCGGTCGCGCTCGTTGACGAGGCGCCAGCTGAAGCCGATCGCCATCAGGCCGACGACGGCGCCGGCGACGAACAGCGGCCAGCGCCGGCGGATCAGCCGGCCGAGCCGGTAGCCCGGCGTCGGCGCCCGCGCGTCGATCGGTTTCTGGTCGAGGTGCCGTTCGATGTCGGCCGCGAGCGCGTCGGCCGAGGCATAGCGCAGGCCCGGATTCTGCGCGGTCGCGCGCCGGATGATCGCGTCGATGTCGCCGCGCAGTTCGCGACGCCAGGGGCACTGGTCGCCGGCAATTTCGCTCGCGCGCCGAAGACCCTGCGAAAGCTGCGTGACGGTGCGGTCGTCGGCGTCGACGCGCGCCTTGCGGCCGCTGACGAGCTCGAACAGGATCAGGCCCAGCGAATACACATCGCTCGCGACGCTGACCGGCGCGCCGGCCATCTGCTCCGGGCTCGCATAGCCCGGCGTGTAGTACGCGTCCGGCCTGCGTTCTATCGTCCGGTCGAGCGCGCGCGCGATGCCGAAGTCCAGCAGCACCGGCGAGCCGTCGGCGCGCACGAGCACGTTCGAGGGCTTGAGGTCGCAGTGCACGACGAGACGCTGGTGCGCGAACGCGACCGCGCGGCAGACGTTGCGGAACAGCCGCAGCCGCGACTTCAGCGGCAGGCGGCGCTCGGCGCACCAGCGGTCGATCGCGATGCCCTCGACGAATTCCATGACGATGTAGGGCTGGCCGCCCGGCGTCGCGCCGCCGTCGATCAGGCGCGCGATGTGCGGATGCTGCAGGCCGGCGAGAATCTGCCGCTCGGCGGTGAGCAGCGCGAGCGTGTCCTCGGTCGGGATCCCGCGCAGCAGCTTGATCGCGGCCTGCTGCTCGAAATGGCCGTCGGCGCGCTCGGCGCGATAGACCGCGCCCATGCCGCCGCTCGCGAGCTTCTCGGCGAGCTTCCACGGACCGATGCGATCGCCGACGTCGAGTTCGGTCTCGGGCAGCTGCGCGAGCAGTGCGGCGACGGGCGTCACGGCGCGATGCAGGCCGCGCGTCTCGGCCGCGACCAGCGCCTCGACCTCGGCGACGACGTCGGCGTCCGCGCCGCTGCCGCGCAGGTGCGCGCGGCGCGCGTCGGGCGCGAGATCGCAGACCTCCTCGAACAACCGGCGCATCTGTGCGAAGCGCGACCCGGTCGGCACGAGCGTCAGCTCAGGACGCGATTGAGCCAGGCCCGCGCAAAGCGCAGGTCGCGATCCACGGTCGGCACGGAAATGCCGACGACGGCCGCGATCTCCTCGCGTTCCATGCCGGCGAAATAGCTCATCTCGACGATGCGCGCGACGCGCTGGTCCTCGACATGGAGCCGGGTCAGCGCCTGATCGAGCGCGATCAGGTCGAGTTCGATGCGCTGACCCTCGGAGGCCTCCGCATGACTCAGCGTCACCACGACGATGTCGCCGCCGCGCTTGGCCGAGAGCCGGGAGCGCGCCTGGTCGACGAGCACCGAGCGCATGTGCATGGC
>CAMLLF010000207.1 GCA_946480705.1 uncultured Lysobacteraceae bacterium
GCCGTCGTCGAACAGGAAATTGTTCGGATACTCGCTGCGCGCGGTGCGGATCAGCGTCGCGACGCGCTCGAAGCCGAGCGTCGGATCGACCACGCCCTTGAAGTAGTCGAAGCTCAGCACGTTCGCGTGCAGGTCGGTCGTTTCGAGCAGCGCGACGTCGGCGCGCGCGCCGTCTTCGAGGCGGGGACTCTTGCTGCCGCCGCCGCTGGCGCAGGCAGTCAGGACGAAGGCGAGACTCAGGGCAAGCGGGGCACGGAACATGGCATCGGCACGGGCTGGGTCGGGCGCGAACCTTAGCATCGGCCTGCGTCTGTCGCATGTGTTCGCAACGCCCCGGCCGGATGGCCGCGCCGCCGCCGCGCTGTCACACTGCCGACTTATCGTTGCGAATTCGATCCGGAGACCCGCCCGTGAATGCACTGCGCCTGCTGCCCGCCGCTCTCGCCCTGATCCTGACCGCCTGCGCCAGCCAGCCGGGACCTTCGGGCGGCTCGACGGCCGCGCGCGCGATCGTCGTTCCCGAGATCCGGCGCCCGCAGGGCGAGACCGCCGACTGGTGGTTCACGGCCGGCGCGGCGACCGCGCACGCGAACGTCGGCACCACGCCGCCGCGTGCGAAGAACGTCATCGTGTTCCTCGGCGACGGCATGAGCATTCCGACGATCGCCGCCGCACGCATTCTCAAGGGCCAGCGCGAGGGCAAGGACGGCGAAAGCACGCGGCTCGCGTTCGAGACGCTGCCCTACACCGCATTGATCCGCACCTACGAAACCGATGCGCAGACGCCCGATTCCGCCGGCACGATGACGGCGATCATGACCGGCGTGAAGACCAAGGCCGGCTTCATCGGCATCGGCCAGGGCGCCGAACGCGCCGACTGCGCGTCGAGCCGCGGTCACGAACTCGTGACCGGCTTCGAACTCGCCGAACTCGCCGGCATGGCGACCGGCGCGGTGACCACGACCAAGCTCACGCATGCGACGCCGGCGGCGACCTACGGCCATCTGCCCGAACGCAACTGGGAATCCGACGTCGACGTCGGCCAGTCGCCCAAGGGCGGCGACTGCGCCGACCTCGCGCGCCAGCTCGTCGAACAGCCGTTCGGCGACGGCCTCGAAGTCGCGCTCGGCGGCGGCCGCGAGAATTTCATGGTGCCGACGCAGCGCGATCCGGAAGAGCCGGGCCGTCCCGGCAAGCGCCTGGACCAGCGCGACCTCGTCGCGCAGTGGAGTGCGCGCGCCGGCGCTGCGTACGTGTGGAACAAGGAACAATTCGACAAGATAGACATTGCCTCGACGACGCACCTGCTCGGCCTGTTCGAGCGCTCGCACATGCGCTTCGACCACGACCGCGTGAACCCGCCGCCCGGCGAGACCGGCCGCGTCGCCGCCGACGAGCCCAGCCTCGCCGAGATGACGCGCACCGCGCTGAAGCTCCTGAAGAAGAACCCGAAGGGCTATTTCCTGATGGTCGAGGGCGGCCGCATCGACCACGCCCATCATGGCGGCAACGCGTTCCGCGCGCTGACCGACACGATCGCGTTTTCCGACGCGGTGCAGGTCGCGCTCGACGACACCGATGCGGCCGACACGCTGATCGTCGTCACGTCCGATCACTCGCATACGATGACCTTCGCCGGCTACCCGCAGCGCGGCAATCCGATCCTCGGCCTCGTGCGCGGCGGTTCCGATTTCGAGGACGCCGGCTCGTCGCTCGCGCTCGACCAGCACAAGCTGCCGTACACGACGCTGGGCTATGCCAACGGCCCGGGCTATGTCGGCGCGACCGACCAGCAGCCCGAGGGGGTCAAGACCTTCCCGCACAACTACCGCAGCATCGGCAAGCCGGCGAGCGGCCGTCCGTATCTGCGCAAGGTCGACACGACCGCGCCGAACTACATGCAGGAAGCGACCATGCCGTTCATGAGCGAAAGCCACGGCGGCGAGGACGTCGCGATCTTCGCGCGCGGCCCGGGCGCGCAGGCGTTCCACGGCCAGCTCGAACAGAATGTGATCTTCCACGTCATCGCCCAGAGCACCCCGCTGCTGCGCGGCGCCCTCTGCGCGGCCGGCAGCTGCAACGCCGACAAGGTGCCGGTGACCCGTCCGGACCGCGCGAAACTGCTGGCCAAGTGACGCGGAGCGCGAATTCGCGGGCGCATTGCTATGCTCCGCGTCCCGCGAACCAGGAGAACCGCATGTCCCGACGAGTCGTCGCCACCGCCGCCCTGCTGCTGGCTGCCGCCACAGCGCACGCCGAGCTGCCGGTCGAGGTGCAGCGCGATCTCTGGAAGGACTACGGTTCGCCCCGGGTCGCGACGCGCTACCGCGAGGCCCGCGTCGATCTCGACGGCAACGGCCGCGAGGACATCGTCATCCTTCTGAACGGCAAGCGCGCCTGCAGCCGCGCCGGCTGCCCGACGCTGGTCTACGCGCCCGAGGGCAAGGACGGCTGGCGCCGCGTCGCGACGATCGCCGCGACGCAGGCGCCGATCGGCGTGGCCGCCGCGCGCAACGCGGGCTGGCGCGATCTCGTCGTCCACGTGCGCGGCAGCCGCACGGCATCGCCGATCGTCGAGCTGTCCTTCGACGGCGGCACGTACCCCGCGAACGCCGCGGCGAAGAATCCGTTCGTCAAGCCGACCGAACAGGCCGGCGACGTGCTCATCGGCGCAACCGATGCAGCGAACGCCGGCGAAATGCTGACCCTGCCGCCCGAGACCGGCATCGCCGATACCGTCGATGCGGAATCGGTCAAGGCCACGCGCAAGATCAGCGCGCGCCACGGCAAGGCTGCCGCGAAAGGCCCCGACGCGCCGTCGTTCAACTGCGGACTGGCGATGGCCAATTCCGAAAAACTGATCTGCGACACGCCGGAACTCGCTGCGCTCGATCGCGAAGTGGCCGGCGAACTCGCGAAGATGCTCAAGGGCCAGCCCGAAGACCGCGAGACGGAACTCAACAGCGAACAGCACATCTGGACGACGACGCGCAACGCGTGCGCCACGTCCGCCGATGCCGTCGGCTGCGTCCGCACCGCGTATCGCCAGCGCCTGGTCGCGCTGAAGATCCAGCAGGGCCTCGCAACCGTCTCGTCGACGCGCACGTACGACTGCAAGAATCAGCGCACGCCGCTGGTGGCGGCGTTCTACGCGGAAACCGATCCGAAGGCCGTCGCGCTGACCTGGGGCAAGAGCAAGGCCGTGCTCTATGCCGACGGCGCGCGCTATGCCGACGGCCTGTTCGAGTTCCGCGAGGACAACGGCAAGGTCGTCTCCAAGTGGCACCGCCTCACGCTGAACTGCACGCTGCGGCCATAGTCAGCTCTCGTCGGCTGCTTGAGCCGCCGTCTTCGCAGGCCGGGTTGAGCCGTAGGCGAAGCCCGGCATCGAGGCGTTTCCGGCGCATCGAACGCACAGCGACGAATACGCCGCACGAAACTCGATGCTCCTCGAAAATTCAACAAGGCGGCACTAATCCGGCTGGTACCGGTAGTGCCCCGTGACGACATAGTCGAACAGCACGTCCTCGACCTGCGTCCCCGCGCCGATGTTGTGCACGATCAGCGGGCGGCCGTCGCTGCGCCGGTTCGTCACGAGGCCGATGTGCGGCACGCCGCTCGCCAGGCGCCAGGTCACGATGTCGCCCGGCGCGTAGATCGACGCATCGTCCTGGCTCACGCGCAGCGCGCGGCCGTGGCGCGTGAAGAACGTCGCGAGATTCGGCACGCGCCGGTGATCGATGTTGCGATCCGGCGCACGCAGGCCCCAGAGCTTCGGATAGACGTTCCAGTTCGCGCGCAGGTCGTCGTGGACGCGCTGCTGCAGATCGACGCCGAGCGCGCGGTACGCACGGATCACCACGTCCGTGCAGACGCCGCGGTCGATCGGCACGTCGCCGCCCGGATACGCGATGCGCGCATAGGCCGGGTCGTAGGACACGGTCACGCCGACCTGTGCGGTCGCCGCGGCGAGCAGGTTGGCCGGGAACGCCGACGGGTCGGCGAACGCCGCACTGCTCGCGGCCAGCGCGAGAACGAACAGCAGGCCGCGTTTCATGGCGACGCCGCCGTCAGCACGCGCTGCGCGCGCAGGAAATCGCCGACGAGCCGCGCGAGATCGCGATCGAAATACGCGCAGTCGTTGTGGCCGCAGGCCTCGCGGTGCAACTGCGTGCGCGGCGAGGCCGCGGCGAGCTTGCGCGCGTGCGCCGGCGGAATCAGCGTGTCGTGGTCTCCGTGCATCAACAGAACGCCCTGCGGAAATGCCGCGATGCGTGCGGCGGAGTCGAACGGGTCGCGCACGAGCCAGGACGGCAGGTAGTGATCGTTCGCGAGGTCGGCCGTGGACGCGAACGTCGACAGCAGCACGAGCGCGGCCAGCGGCCGGTGTCGTGACAGTTCGGCCGCCGGCGCGCCGCCGATCGACCGGCCGAGCGCGACGATGCGCGCGCGATCGACGAGCGGTTGCTGCGCGAGCCAGTCGTACGCGGCCGTCGACACTTCGACGAGGCTCTGGAAACCCGGCTGGCCGTCGGCGCCGGCATAGCCCGGCAGCTCCACGAGCAGCACGTGCAATCCGAGCGCACGCAGCGCGTCGAACGACTGCAGATGCTCATCGACGGTCTCGCCGTTGCCGTGAAAGAACAGCAAGGCCGGCGCCGGCGCCGCCGGCCCCGGCAGGAACACGCCGCGCGCGCGGCCGAACGACACGGCGGGCTCGACGAGCCGGGCCGGCGCGCGCAGCTCCGCGCGAAACGGGTGACGCACGCCGTCGGCGAGCGGGAACAACAGCTGCCGCTGCACGGTATAGAAGAACGCGCAGTAACCCGCGTAGGCGAGCGCCGCGAGCAGCAGTACGCGACCTGCCCGCGCGGACCAGCGTCGTTTCACAGTTTCCGGAGTGCCGTGCATGACCCTGTCCGTTCGGTTTCGCGTCGTACTCGCCGTGCTGGTCGCAGCGATCGCCGCGTCCGCCTGCGCCGCCGCCGAGGTGCCGTTGCGCGACGGCGACATCATCTTCCACACCTCGCGCTCGGCGCAAAGCGTTGCGATCCAGCGCGCGACGCGATCGCGCTACAGCCACATGGGCCTGATCCTGCATCGCGACGGCCGCCCGTTCGTGTTCGAGGCCGTGTCGACCGTGAAGTTCACGCCGCTCGCCGAGTGGATCGCACGCGGCGAAGGCGGCCGCTACGTCGTCAAGCGCTGGCGCGACGCCGCAGCGCGGCTCGATGCGGCCGGCGGCGAAAAACTCCGCGCGCAGGCCGCTGCCCTCGCCGGCAGGCGCTACGACCTCACGTTCGAATGGGACGACGACCGCATCTACTGCTCGGAACTCGTCTGGAAGGCGTACGAGCGCGCGTTCGGCGTGCACATCGGCGAAACCCAGCGGCTGCGCGACTTCGACCTGACCGATCCGGCCGTGAAGACCAAACTGCGCGAACGCTACGGCGCCGATGTGCCGCTCGAAGAACCGGTGATTTCGCCGCAGGCGATGTTCGATAGTGCGTTGTTGGTGACGGTGGCAGGGCACTAGCCGGCGCCCGAGAAACGCCCTCCCCTCGAAGGGGAGGGCTTTACCTCACTCCACCACCGCAATCTGCGGCTTGCTTTCACCGCCCTTCAGCCGGCGCGCCGCGTCGACGAGCTGCACGAATTCCGCGCGATGGCCTTCGCCGTCGTTGCCGCGGGCATTGCGTGCCAGGGCGGCGATGCGGTCGAGATCGAACGCGCCCAGATGCGTGCCGCCGCGCAGGCTGTCGGCGAATGCGGCGACGGCGGATGCAAAGCGCAGGCGCTCGCTCGCGTTCGGCTGCAGCTCGCTCTTGCGCAGCGGACGCTCGATCAGGCGGCTCGTATCCTCGTTCGGCTGCTTGTAGCGCAGTTTCACGAACGCGATCTCCTCGGCACCCACGCTGTTCGCCGGCTTGTTGCCGCCGCCGTAGCGCAGCGGGTCGACCTGCGCGCCGCCGTCGCCGACCAGCGTGAGTTCGTACAGCGCCGTGACGTCGTGGCCCGCGCCGATCTCGCCGGCGTCCACTTTGTCATTGTTGAAATCCTCGCGGCGCAGCTGGCGGTTTTCATAGCCGATCAGCCGGTATTCGGCGACCGCGGCCGGATTGAATTCGACCTGGATCTTCACGTCCTTCGCGATCGTGAACAGCGTGCCGCCGGCTTCGGCGACCAGCACCTTGCGCGCTTCGGCCAGCGTGTCGATGTAGGCGTGATTGCCGTCGCCGATGTCGGCGAGCTGTTCGGCGAGCTGCTCGTTGTAGTTGCCGGCGCCGAAGCCCAGCGTCGTCAGCGCGACGCCGTGTTCGCGTTCGCGCGCGACCAGCGTCTTCAGTGCTTCGTCGTCGGTCGTGCCGACGTTGAAATCGCCGTCGGTCGCGAGCACGACGCGATTGACGCCGCCCTTCATGAAATTCTGCTTCGCCGTCGCGTAGGCCAGCGCGATGCCGGCGCCGCCGTTCGTCGAACCGCCGGCGGACAGGCTGTCGAGCGAATCGATGATGCGCCGGTGCTGATCGCCCGGCGTCGGCGCGAGGACGAGGCCGGCGCTGCCGGCATAGACCACCATGCTGATGCGGTCCTGCGGCCGCAGCTGCGCGACCAGGCCGGCGAAGCTCTGCTTGAGCAGCGGCAGCCGGCATAGACGACGATCGACACGCGATCCTGCGCGCGCAGCTGCGGCACCATCTGCTTGAACGCGTCGACGAGCAGCGGCAGCTTGTCCGGCGAATTCATCGAGCCCGACGTGTCGATCAGGAACACGAGGTTCGACGGCGGCAGGTCGCTGGCTGGCAGTTCATAGCCCTTGATGCCGACGAGCAGCAGCTTGCGCTGCGCATTCCACGGCGCCGCGTCGAACTCGGTCGTCACGCTGAACGGCGTGTCGCGCGTCGTCGGCGGCGCGTAGCCGTAGTCGAAATAGTTGACCAGCTCCTCAATGCGCACCGCATCCTTCGGCGGGCGCTGCCCCGACGTCAGAAACCGCCGCACGTTGGCGTAGGAGGCGGTGTCCACGTCGATGGAGAAG
>CAMLLF010000208.1 GCA_946480705.1 uncultured Lysobacteraceae bacterium
TCGCTTCCATGAACACGCTGATGCCCATCGGCACGCCGATGCGCAGCAGTTGGCCAATGGTCCTCGGATCGGGCCTGTCCCAGCGCGCGAACAGCTGCAGGCGACGGTATTCGGGCCGCCAGTACAGCCAGGCGAGCAGGCTGAAGAACTGCAGCCAGATCACGAGCGCCGTCGCCGCGCCGCAGCCCGGCGCCCCCTGCGGCGTGATGCCGAATTTCCCGTACATCAGCGCAAAACCGATCGGCGCGAGCAGCGCCAGACCGAGCAGACCGAAATACATGGTCGGCCGCGTCAGCCCGAAGCCTTCGCTCGCGCCGCGCAGCGCGAAATAGCCGCAGAGCGCCGGAGCACCCCAGGAAATCGCGCGCACGAAACCCTGCGCGTCGGCGCGCAGGGACGCGTCGACGCCGATCCAGTCGAGGAAATACGGCGCGCAGAGCCGCACCGCGAAAAACAGCACGAGGCCCATGCCGGCGGCGAGCCAGAGCGCCTGACGAAACAGCGGGCCGACGTCGGCATGACGCTGCGCGCCGGCGAGCTGAGCGACCGACGGCGACAGCGCCATCATCACGCCGAGTCCTGCGACGTAGGCGAGCACCCAGAAATTCGCGCCGACCGACACGGCGCCGAGCGTGTGCGCATCGAGATGCCCGGCGAGCATCGTGTCGATGACGGTCATGCCGACGCCGCTGAGCTGGCCGGCGACGAGCGGCAGGGCCAGCCGCACGGTGTCGGCGCATTCGCGCCGGAGGCGCTGGCGGTCGATCGTAGGCATCGGGAGGAAAGAAGCGTGTGGCAGTCATGCAGTCTAGCAGCGCGGCCGCTCGGCGGCCGCGCCTCGGGAATAGGGAATCGGGAATGGGTAACCGGAGAGCGGGCCGAGGCGAGACTTGAGCAACTCCACAGACCACGCAGGAGCGGTGGCGATCGGCCATACTTCGGCGTCGCCCTCCAGCCCGCTTTGCACCGATGAATGACTCCGCACCTTCCGACCCGCCGGATCCGCAGCCGCTGACGCCTGCGCCGACCCCGCACGGCGCCTGCGCCAACTGCGGCGCGGAACTGCATGGTCCGCATTGCCATCAATGCGGCCAGCCGGTCAAGGGCATGATCCGCCCGCTGTCGGGGCTGACCGCCGACGTCGTCGACACGGTGTTCAACATCGATTCGCGCGTGCTGCGCACACTCGGCCCGCTGTATTTCAAACCCGGATTCCTGACGACGGAATACTTCATCGGCCGGCGCGTGCGCTACGTGACGCCGTTCCGCCTGTTTTTCTTCCTGACCATCATCGCGTTCCTCGTCACGTCGATCTACAGCGACCAGATGGGTCTCAGCGAGACCATCGGCAGCGGCGCGCGCATGGGCGGCGAAGCGGTCGCGCTGATCCAGAAAGCCACGACGACCGACGACGTGTCGGCGCAGCGCGACGTGGCGATGGCCGGCCTCGACGCGGCGCTGAAGAACGCCGCGCTGCCGGCCGAAGCGCGCCGCGAGATCGAAGCCGCGCGCGAGGAAATCCGCAAGGCGGCGCAGCAGCGCATCGATGCGCTGAAAGCGATCGAGGACGCCAAGGCCAAGGGCATCGTGCCGCCGATTCCGCCGCTGCCGTCCGAGGCCGGGAAGATCGCGGTACCGCAGCCGCCGGCGGCGCCGGATCCCGACACGGACATACCGCCGATCGTCTTCACCGATGACGACAAGAAGCCGCTGTCCTTCAATGGCAAGGAATGGGATCCGAAGAAGGATCCGGTGAAGATCTCGTGGCTGCCCGATGCGGTCAACGCGAAACTCACCGACATGGTCGTCACGGCGATCGCGAATGCCAAGGACATTCCTAAAAATCCCAAGCGCATCATTGCCGCTTTCTTCGGCGTGCTGCCGCAGACCCTGTTCGTGCTGATGCCGCTGTTCGCCGTGATGCTGAAGATCTTCTTCATCTTCAAGCGGCGCTACTACATGGAGCATCTGATCGTCGCGATCCACAGCCACGCATTCCTGTCGCTGAGCATGCTCGTGATCTCGCTGCTCGGCCTCGCACGCCTTGCGATTCCCGCGGCGGCGATGCCGCTCGGCTGGCTGATGATTGCCGCGACAGCCTGGATGCCGATCTATCTGCTGCTGATGCAGAAGCGCGTCTATCGCCAGAACTGGTTCATGACGCTGCTGAAGTATTCGGTGATCGGCTACTGCTACAGCGTGCTGATCGGCCTCGCGATCGCCGCGGCGATGGTGATCTCGCTGGTCGTCGCATGATCGTCTATGAGGTCAGCATCGAGGTCGACCGCGACGCCGCCGCCGCGTATCTCGACTGGCTGCGCGACCATGTCGCGCAGATGCTGGATTTCGACGGCTTCGTCGAGGCGCGCGTGCACGAACGGGTCGATCTCGCCGACGACGCGCCGCGCCGCACGTTCGTGATCGCCTATCGCCTGCGCGACCAGGCCGCGCTCGATGCGTACTTCGCGAACCACGCGGCCGCGATGCGCGCCGACGGCGAAGGCCGGTTCGGCGGACGCTTCGGCGCGAGCCGCCGCGTGCTGCGCGAGATCGGCTGAACTCGAATCGACTCAATTCAGATCAGCTGAATTCGAATCGACTGAACTCAATCGGCCGGCGCAGGCGCCTGCAGGCGTGCGGCGCGCTGTTCCGGCGTCATGCGCAGGAACGACTGCCGCACGGCGGCGCGTTCGGCTTCCGGCGTCGCGAGCAGCAGCCGGCGGAACGCCTTGCGCTGCGGCGGCGTGAGGGTGTCAAACATCGCGCGAATCGGCTCGCGCTCGGCCTCGGGCAGCGTCTGCAGCCAGCGCTGACGCGCGAGCGCGCGACGCTCGCTCGCGGCGCCCTGCAGGAACGCGCGGCGTTCGGCCGGGCTCATGCGCTTGAACTCGTCGCGCAGGCGCGCGCGTTCCTCGGGCGGCAGATGACGGAATCGTTCGAGGCCGCGCATGACGCGCGCCTGCTGTTCGGGCGGCATCGCGCGGAATTTCTGGAAGCGCTCGCGCAGCACGCGGCGTTCCTCGGGCGTCAGCGCCTGCCAGCGGCGGAAGCGGTCCTGCATCTGCGCGCGCTGCTCGGGCGGCATCGCCGCCCAGCGCGCGGCGGCACGACGCAGCTTCGCCTGACGTTCGGGCGGCAGCTTGTCCCACTCCGACGCGAACGGCTCCAGTTGCTCGCGTTCGGCCGCGCTGAGACTCGCATACGGAATCGGTGCCGGTGGCGCGCCGGCCGTCTGCGCGGCGGCGGCCAGCGCGAACAGCGACAGCAGCAGGCAGCAAACGACGCGGAGCAAGGCAACGTCACGGCGCATCGTCATCGTCCTCCACGGGCGGCAGTTCGGCCGCCGGCAGTTCGGCCGGATCGACGAAGCCGCCCTGCGCGTCCTCGAACTCGCTGAGATACAGCAGCAGCTCCGCATCGGGCGCGGGCTCCGGCGCGACGTCCTTCGGTGCCGGCGTCCGCGCGGCGGCGTTCGGTACCGGCGCAACCGGCGGTGCGCCGGCGGCCGCGGTCGCGGCGAAGCCGAGCAGCACGGCGCTCAGCCATTGTGTTCGCCGTCGGCGTCGAGCCATGCATAGAACTCCAGGTCGTCGGTCATTTCGAGTTCGCCGTCGGCGAGCAGTTCAGCATCTTCGGGCGACAGCGTCGACGCGCCGGAAACGGTCGGATTCTGCGTCGCGTCGGGCCACCAGATCGCCAACGCGAGCAACAGCGAGACCGCGATCGCGAGCCGCCGCGGCCAGTGCGCCGCCGCGCGCGGCGCGGCCTCGGCCAGCGCGCGCTGCCGCGCACGGTTGAGCCGCGACAGCGTCGCCGCGTCCAGCTCCTGCGCCGACGCATCGAGCAGCGCGCGTGCCTGATCGGTCCAGTCGGGTTTCATCGGTGCGCCTCCAGGGCCGAGCGCAGCGCATTGAGCGCGCGCCACAGATGCGTCTTGACGCTGCCCTCGCCGCAGCGCATGGCGGTGGCCGTGTCGGCCACGTCGAGTCCTTCCCAGATCCGCAGCAGGAACGCCTGGCGCTGCCGCAGCGGAAGATCGCGCAATGCCGCGTCGAGCGCGACACCGGCATCATCGGTCATGAGCCGCGCGAGCGGCCCGGCTTCCATGGTGTCGGCCACGGTCGCGATCGGATCTTCCTCGTCCTCGTCGTTGCGCGCCGGCCACAGCGCGGCCAGCCAGCGCCCGCGAACCTGACTGCGCCGGTGCCAGTCGGTCACGCGGCTGTCGAGCACGCGGTAGAACAGCGGCGGCCACTCCGCCTCCGGCTTGGCCGCGTAGTTGCGCACGAACGCGAGCATGGTTTCCTGGACCAGATCCATGGCCTCGTCGCGATGCCCGACCGAAAGTTCCGCGATGCGCAGCGCGCGCCGCTCGACGCTGCGCAGGAACGCATCGAGGCGGGTCTTCGCGGTTGCGGCATGCGCCTCGTCCAGTGGCATCCAGTCCAGTTCCGTCGACGGGTGAGCAGTCATTGTAGGTGCGGGTCGGTTTTCAGGCGGTGGAGCACTCGCAGGAGGGTTGCCGCGGCGCCGTTGAGAAGCTCGCCGACGGAGCCGCACGGATGTATCCGCAGCGTCGGGAGGCTCCAACGCGCGGCCGGAAGGTCGGTTGACAGCGGGCAAACCCAGCAACGACGCGGGAGAGCGAACGCAACCGTCCTGTCAAGCGTTGTGCACAGCCCCGGACGGCGGCCGCGGCAGCCCGTCGCAATCCTGCAAAAGGCCACATATGACCCTTTTAAGACAATTTAACTCGTTGATTTGCAATGAGTATTGCAAACTGATTAAAGAATCGCCAAGGCCGGAGGAAGCCCGTATTTACGGCCTTTGCACGCGACTGCCGGGCGGTCTTCCACAAGCTTATCCACAGGCCTTGTGGATAAACAGCAAATCCTTTTCAAAACAGCCAACTGCACGCCAATGCTGACAAAACGCCCAAGAATGTTGCCGGAGCGCTCGGGACCGTTGGCAGAGCTGGCCGAATCGCCCGCCGGGCCGGACTGGCGTCGCACCGTACGCTCGGAGATGATCGTCGACGACCCGTCCGGACTCGGCGAGAGCCAGCGCAAACGCCTGCGCATCGATGAGCGCGAACGCGCCGACCTGCGCGCCTCGGGGCTGACTGCGGTCAACTGCACCATCGGCCACGTCGCCGGGCCGGGCGATCCGTATGCGCGGACGGTCTCGGAGATCGCGCAGTACGAACGGCTGCTGCAGGACTATCCCGACCTGTTCGTCAAGGTGCTGCAGGCCGCCGATATCGAACGCGCGCGGCGCGAGCGCAAGGTCGGGCTGATCTACGGGTTCCAGAACACGAGCATGATCGGGGACGACCTGCAGCGTATCGACGTGTTCGCCGACCTCGGCGTGCGCGTAATCCAGCTGACCTACAACCCGGCCAACGCCGTCGGCGACGGCGCGATGGCCAAGGACAACCGCGGCCTCACGCCGTTCGGGCGCGAGGTCGTCGCGCGGCTCAACGACTGCCGCCTCATGGTCGATCTGTCGCACAGCGGCGAGAAGACCTGCCTCGACGCCGCACGCGCCTCCAAACAGCCGGTGTCGATCAACCACACCGGCTGCCGCGCGCTGGTCGACCTGCCGCGCAACAAGACCGACGAGGAACTCAAGCTCGTCGCCGGCAAGGGCGGCTTCGTCGGCATCTATTTCATGCCGTTCCTCAATCCCAACGGTGCGGTGACCGCCGACGATGTCGTCGCCCACATCGAACACGCGGTCAAGGTCTGCGGCGAGGATGCCGTCGGTTTCGGCAGCGACGGCACGACGACGCAGATCGACGACCTCGACGCCTATCGTGCGGTGCTCGCGCGGGTGAACGAGGAACGCCGCAAGGCCGGCGTCGCCGCACCCGGCGAAGGTCCGCAGACCTTGCCGTTCGCGGTCGATCTGCGCGGCGCCAACCAGTATCTGGAACTCGCCGTGCGGCTGGAGAAGCGCGGTCACGGCACGGCGCGCATCGAGAAGATCCTCGGCGGCAACTTCCTGCGCTATGCGAAGGCGGTCTGGCAGTAACGAAATGCGGAGCGGCTCATGTCCGAGGAATTCATCGCGCTGATCAACCGCGTCGTCGTGCCGATCGGGCTTGTCGCGATCATGCTGAGCATGGGCCTGTCGCTGAAGCCGCGCGATTTCGCCGAGGTCGCGCGCAATCCGCGCGCGGTGTCGGGCGGCCTGCTCGGCCAGCTCGTGCTGCTGCCGCCGCTCGCCGTGCTGGTCGCCTGGGCGTTCCGGCTGCCGCCGGCGATGGCGACCGGCCTGTTCATCCTCGCGATCTGTCCGGGCGGCATCACGTCCAACGCGATCACCTACGCGGCCAAGGCCAACGTCGCGCTCGCGGTCGTGCTGACGACCTTGTCGAGCCTCATCACCGTATTCACGATTCCGCCGCTGCTGAACTGGGCGCTGGGCCACTACTTCGGCGGCGGCGAAGTGCCGCCGCTGTCGGTGCCGAAGACCATGCTGCAGCTCGCGCAGATGACGCTCGCGCCGATCCTGACCGGCATGCTCGTGCGCTGGCTCTGGCCCGGGGCGGCCGCGCGCATGACCGTCTGGCTGCGGCCCGCGTCGCTGATCGTGCTGGTCGCGGTCATCGCGTTCGCGGTGCTCGCGAGCATCGGGCTCGTCATCGACAACCTGCTGCGCGCCGGTCCGGCGGCCTATGTGCTCAACGCGACGAGCATGGCGATCGGCCTCGGCATCGCGTGGCTGCTGCGGCTCGATCGCAACGACAGCCTGACGGTCGCGATCGAGGTCGGCATCCACAACGCGACGATGGCCACGTTCCTGTCGCTGTCGGTGCTCAAATCCATGTCGCTCGCGATCACGCCGACGATCTACGGCGTGATCATGATCGCGAACGCCGGACTGCTCGTGCGCTGGCTGCGCCGCCGCGGCGCGGTGACGGCAGCGGCGCGGGCGGTCGCATGACCCTGCGCGTCATCGACGCGGCACAGGTCCGCGCCGAACTCGATGCGGGCGACTGCATCGCGCTGCTGCGCGACGCGATGATCGCGCT
>CAMLLF010000209.1 GCA_946480705.1 uncultured Lysobacteraceae bacterium
CACGTGGTTGCTCATCACCGCGTAAGCGTAGACGCCGACTGCAAAAGATGTCGGCCAATTCCAAGAGCCGGCTCTGGACCCACGCCTTGCGGTGTTCGAAGCTGCGGCCGGTGTAGCTATCGGTGCCGCACAGGAATGCACGTCGGACGCAGCGCGAGACACAGTGGTAGAAGCCCGGCACTTCGGGATCGACGATGTGGGCGCGCGCGGAAGTCATGGCCCCACGATGCACTACTGCGGAAGCACTCGTCGTCGGAAATCGCGCAGTACCGAATCGGAAAGTACGGAATCTTGGTTGTCCTCGTTTTCTCCTATACAGGAAGTGAACCCGGCCCCGTTATCAACGCAACCCCGTTATCCGGAATCGTCGTCGCCCCGAGCAGGCACGTGCACCGCAAGGCACACGTGCCCGCTCACACGACTTTCTACCAGTTGTAGTTGAGCGACACGCCGATGATTCGCGGCTCGTTGTAGACAGCCGCCATGTAGTTCTCGATCACGCCCTTGAGGTTCTTCTCGTTCGTGATGTTGCGGCCAAACAGCGCGACTTCGTAGGCGCCGTAACCGCCCGTGTAGCCCAGCTTCACGCCGCCTTCGAAATTGCCGTTCGCGTTGAATTCCACCGAGTCGTACAGGACGAAGCTCGTGCGGCCCTGCTTGTTCCAGTCGGTCGCAATGAAGAAGGCGCCGCTGTCGCTCACCGGAATGTCGTAGCGCGCGGCCAGGCTCACGTTGTACTTCGGCGCGTTCGGCAGCGGGTTGCCGTCGATCTGCGCGAAGGTGTTCGTGCCGACGCGGATGGTCGGGTCGTTGACCGTGCACACCACCACGCCATTGAGCCCGCAGACCTGCGCATACACGCGTTTGTCCTGGATCTCGCTCTCGAGCAGGCTCAGGCCGGCGGTCAGCGAGAGGTTGGGGATCGGGCGCCAGTCGAGATCGGCTTCCAGGCCGTGCGCCTTCGCCTTGTCGGCGTTGAACAGCACGCCGTTGCCGTTGGAGTCGTTGCCGTTGAGCTGGATGTCGTCGACGGTATAGGTGAACCCGGCGACGTTCAGGCGCAGGCGATTGTCGAACAGATTCGTCTTGACGCCGGCTTCGAACGACAGGATGGTTTCGGAGTCCGCCGTGGTGAAGTCGGCGTTGAACACTGCGGAGCGACCCTGGATCGTCGGCCCGCGGAAGCCGCGCGCCGCGCGCGCATACAGACCCACGTCCGGGCTGATCGTATACATGGCGCTGAGATCCCAGCTCGGCGTGCGGTCGGACAGGCTCACGTCGCGGCGGCCGGCATAAGTCGAAACGCCTGCGGCGTTGGCCGAGGTCTTGAGGAGGCGCGTGCGCTTGCTGTCGTCGGTTTCGCGCACGCCGGCGGTCAGCGTCAACGCGTCGCTGACCTGGTAGCTCAGCTGCCCGAACACCGCCCACGACGTATTGGTGTTGCGCAGGCGCACCCAGTTGTTCGGGTTGTTCGACGGCGGCGTCAGAAACCACGCGCGCTGGTAGAACTCGGTCGTGTCGCGTCCGTTGAAGTAGAACGCGCCGGCCTGCCACTGCAGCGCGTCGTCGTTTTCGCTGGCGAGACGGAACTCCTGCGTGTACTGGTCGAGATCACGCACCCGCCCCATCGACTGGCCGTAGCCGTTGGGCACGCCATTGAACGGGAAATTCACCGCGGCGCCACCGTCGGTATCGCCGCGGCTGAAGCCCGAGGTGGTCTCGTAGGCACTGATCGACGTCAGCGACAGGCCGCCGAAGTCGTATATCGCCTTCACTGAACCGCCGTGGGTCTCGTACGCCTGCGGATTGTTGCCCGCCTCGTCATAGGCCACCTCGTCGCGCGGCACGTCGACGTGGTTCGATCCCTTCACGATCGCGTTGCGCAGGAACAGCGTCGAGGTGCCGTCATAGTTGCGCGCGTGCGCCGAGGCGAGCAGCGAGAAGTCATCCGACGGTTGCAGCAGCAGCTGCATGCGTACGTTGCGGTCATCGTAACCGCCCATCGCGTCTTCCTGCGGCGTGACGGTCCCGTCGGCACTGGGTCCGCTGTAGTCGTCGCGATGCTGGTACAGCGCGGACACGCGGAACGACGCGATGTCGCTGAGGGGGCCGCCGAACCCGCCGTCGAACGACAACGTGCCGTAGCTGCCGTAGCTCACTTGCGCGCGGCCGGAATGCTCCTGGCTCGGCTTGATGCTGTCGAACTTGACGATGCCGGCCGTCGTGTTGCGGCCGAACAGCGAACCCTGCGGGCCACGCAGCACCTCCACCTGATCGAGGTCGTAGACCGGGTTCGACTTCAGCACGACGTGTTCGAGCACGACGTCGTCCTGGATGATCGACACCGGCTGCGAAGCGCCGAGATAGAAATCGATGTTGCCGAGTCCGCGGATATAGAAGCGCGGGAAGATGCGTCCCGTGGTCGTTTCCGCGTACAGCGACGGAATGCGGCCGGAGAGCGCGAGCAGCGTGTCGTCGCCGCCGGCGGTGTAGTCGCGCATCGCGTCGCCCTGCACCACGCCGACCGACACCGGCACTTCCTGAAGATTTTCCTCGCGCCGCTCGGCGGTCACGGTGACCGTTTCGAGCGACGTCGTCGCGCCTTCTGCTGAATCGCGTTGCGTCTGCGCATCGGCGACGGCCGTATCGGGCTCCACGCGTTCCGCGGCCGAAGCGGCAACGGTCGCGGAAGCCAGCAAGAGACTCGCGCACGCGCGAACGATCGCGCGCCGGCGCGGCAGCGCGATCGAGCGGACAGCGTCGTCGACGCGATCGCGCGTCGCGGGGAAAAATCCAGGGGACAGAGACATCGAGGGAAATCCTTTATCGTGCATGTGGCGCGATTCCGTACGGCTCGCAGTACGCCGCCGGCATCGTCGCGGAACGTTCCGCGGACGGCACGCTAGGGGAAACGTGTTGCACGGCAGTTGCACGCAGGGGCCGCGATTCCGGACTTCGCTGGCCGTCTCGAACGGACGATGCCATCCATGCTTGCCGCCTTCGTCCGACGAAGCGGCCCCTGGTGCGCTCGCGTCGTGGATGGCGTGTGTAGAACGAGGTCTAGAACGGGGTCAGGTCAACTTACGCAAGGCGCGCGACATGCCGTGAGGGCATCTGACCCCATTGCGTTTTTTCGCGCGACGTACGCAGGCTCATGGAAGCGAGCTTCCGACGGGGACCGCAAGTGCGCTCTTGTTGGGCGGCTGTGAGCCGGCCTCAAGTACCCCACCGAAAAAGCGATCGCTCGGCGCCGCCCACGGATACTCGAGGTGCAGTTCGTCAATACGGCGCATCAGTACCAGATCGGCCTCAGCGACCGGCTGCGACAAGTAGTAGACGGTGCCGCGACTGATGCCGACGAGCTTCGCCTGGCGCGTCACCGAATGCTCGTGCGAGCGGTCGATCATCGCTTTCCGTTCAGCAATCCCGCCTTGCTGAGCGCGCCTTCTAAAAAATCATTCTCCAGCGTCAACTCGCCGATCTTCGCGTGCAGCGCCTTGACGTCCACCGTAGGCTCGCTCGGCCGGCTCTCACCGAACACGCCGGAGGCGCCACCGATCAACTGTCCCTTCCACTGCGCGATCTGGTTCGGATGCACGTCGAAACGCTTTGCCAGTTCGGTAAGCGTCGCCTCACCCTTGAAAGCCGCCAGTGCCACTTCGGCCTTGAACGCCGGCGAGTGGTTCCGGCGTGGTCGCTTGCTCATCGTTAGCTCCTTCTGAACGGGGCATATCATCGCCCCTGGGAGCAGACTTTCCACTTATCGGGCTGTTCAGATTTGCGGGGCCAGCTCTCGGTCATGCGCTCTCCGATGGCGTCGACGTCACAACGGCGCAGCTCGCCGTGATGCCATTACGCTACGGACGTTTCGCTGAGCAGCGTCCATCGCGCGGCACTTTCCCAGAACAGCAGGATGCCGTCGGAAAGCCCACCGAGAGCGGCGGCTACTGTGACTTGCTGCTCCTGCGTCGCGTCTTGCCACAGCACACACCGGCGCTGCAGCAACGTGTGCTCCGCAGCGCGCCAAAGGATACGTCTCCGAACAAATGAGTCGGTCATCATGCGTGCTCACCGCTATAGCGGATCCAGGCTAATTTGCGCAATGCGCGAGTCGTGCCGAATGTCCCGCTACGATCGACTGCATTTCTGCATTACGCTACGAGCCTGCCCAATCATCCAACCCGACGCCGTCGGGACGACTTCCGCAAGTGTCACGCGCTCCAGGAGCCGCCATGCCACTCGTCACTCTCACTGTCCGCAAACCGAAATCGAGCGCTTTCAAATCCACGGTGCTCGAAGCAGTCCACGCAGCACTCGTCTCCTCAGGCGTCCCCGCAGCGGACAAGTTTCAACGCGTCATCGAACTCGAAGCCGATGACTTCCGGTTCGACCCGAGTTACCCCGATCTCCAGGTGGAGCGAAACGACGACTTCGTCCTCATCGAGATCCTTTGGTCGGTTGGGCGGAGTGTCAAAGTCAAGAAGAAGCTGCTCGAGCACCTCATGGGAACGCTCTCCGGGTCGGGCTTCAATCCCGAAAACGTGATGGTCTGCTTCAAGGACACCACCTGGGAGAACTGGGCTTTCGGGGGCGGTCGCCTCATTCACACGTAGCGCGGAAAACGAGGACATACACTGTAGCGAGTAGCCCGGAACTGCTGTGTATGTCTTGCTCGAGTCACCGACGTAGGCCGGAATAGCCGAAGGGCGTTGCGCCGAAACGAAGCGACGATGTCGCCGTTGCCGCGCTCCGTCGAAAGCCGACGCCTCGGGCTGCGTTGCCGCAATCTGGCGCGGATCGACTTCGGCAAGATTCGGCGCAATGCCCTTCGGTTATTGCGCCCTACGCGAGACTGCGTCGTGGCCGGTCGCCGTCACGCTACACGTCACGGGCCTTGCGCAGTTCGTTGTTGCCTGTAGGCTCGTCGACGCGCACACCTTTCGCGCAGCCGCAGCTCGACGCAGGTTGCAAGGAGCGTCCACATTTCAGCTGCGGCGGCCTCCCGCCGCTGAACACCGCACAGGCATCTCATGCGAATCATTCACCTTGTTCTCGTCGCGTTGCTGTGGCCACAGCTACCGGCCTTCGCACAGACCCTACTTGTGGATCCGAAGAACCTTCAGCCGGGTCCCCATCGGCACCAGGAGTTGCCGCCGGCGCTGCTCAAGCGTATTCGAGCCACAACCGATGTCTTCGAGCCGATCGATGGCCTGTCGTACGAGCAAGCAGTCGATCTCTACAAGCGAGACCTCAATCCCGAAGAGAACGTCGTCCTCTGGGAAGAAATGGCCAGGGCCTACACGGCCTTCTGCAAGGCACGATGCACGTCCACCGCTGAAAGGAAGGATGTCTATGGCGCACTCCTGCTGCGCTCCATGTTCGACGAACAGGACGCGATCCGCAGAGCCGAACCCAAGGTCCTCACCGCGGCAGAGGTGACGTCCGTCGTGAAATCGTATCGCCTTCCCGCAAAACCCATCAGCGTCGTCGGCAGCAAGTAGCCCAGGTGCGATCGACACGCGGACGACAAACCGTTACGGCGGCGCCAAGCGACTCGATGAAGCATTTCGTGACAGTGATCGCTTGCATGCTGTTGGCCTCGTGCTCGGGCCTGAACATTGGCCTCGTCGTCGCGGCACAACCCGCAATGCATTGCGTCGGAACGAAGCGGCGATGCCGAGGCTACTTCGCTCGACCCGATGCGGAGCGCTTCGGCCACATTGCTGCAATTTTGCGCTCGCCGACTTCGCGAAGATCCGGGCAGTGCCTGGATATCATTGCGCGCTACGCTCTGCACTGGATCGGAAAGTACGGAATCTTGGTTGTCCTTGTTTCTACTCGATGCTCACGCGAACCAGCGAACGGCAGGACTCTGCCAAGGCATGCAGTCCGAAGAACTGACCCCGAGCGACTGGTGCATTGTCACGGAACGAGCGCAGGCCTACCTCGTGATCGACTACACGCGTGACCCGCTGGGAGTGGCTACCGAAACCAGCCCGTCGAATACCGAGGCAAGAACAGGTTCTATGACGAAGAGTCCCGGCAGTCGATTCCTCTGGAACCCTGGCCCATAGCCAGCCCCTCAATACGTAGGGCGCAATAAGCGCAGCGCATTGCGCCGGAACGAAGTCACGACGCCAAGGCTGCCTTGATCGGCCCGAAGCCGAGCGCTTCGACCGTATTGCTGCGATTTTGTGCTCGTCGGCTTCGGGAAGATCCGGCGCAATGCCCTTCGGTTATTGCGCCCTACGCTACTGCCGCAACATGACCTGTACCGACTACGGGCACATCCGGCGCAATGCGCTGCGCTTATTGCGCCCTACGCGCAGGTTCAGCGATGCAACGTCCACCAACGGCAGTGGATATCTGGATCGAGTGTGATCGACGCTTCAGAAATGGCGCCTTTCAAGCCGAATACCACATGGATCGACGAAGACGCGCCCCGTCGAATAGCTCCGGACAGCACGTTCTCGGACGACACCGTCATCCCCACGGCATCGCGCACGTACAGCGTGACCTGGAACGAGTTCTCGATTTCGCTGAACGAGAAGTCGAGGCGCAGCGATCCGTCGTCCGAGGACTTGCTGTAGCGCCGGCACAGCGTCGATTCGTCGACATCGACTCCGTCCAGGCCGAACGCCTCGAGAAAATCCAGATTGCTCGGATAGCTCATCGCTCCCTTTCCTGGTCGGTTTCCGGATCCTTTCCGATTGAGCGCGCAGATTTTCGGATGGCAGGGCACAATAGGCGAAGCGCATCAGTGGAACGCGTTCAGGCTCATTTGCGCAGGCGCGGAGCGATCAGGAAGTGAAACCGACCCTTCCCTTTTAGATGCATTCTGGACGCCGAAAGTGAACCTAACCCCGTTGTGGGCCGGTAAACCGCAACAACGATGACACCATGGCTTCAGGAAGTCGTTGCCGTGCACGGCAGAACGCACCGTCGACGTACTGCAAGCCGACAGGCTCCCTGCGACCCGGCGAGCCAGGAACGCATTCACGGCATGCTGGCAGGAGCGGTC
>CAMLLF010000210.1 GCA_946480705.1 uncultured Lysobacteraceae bacterium
GCCGAGGTATTCCTGCCTCTGGAACTCGCCCCAGGCGCGGTCGTAGTTGCGCGTCCACGCGGCCCAGGCGTCGTCGCCGATCGGATGCGTCGGCGAGCCCAGCGCGAGCACGTAGACGAGCATGGCCTCGTTGTAGCCTTGCCAGTCGTGCGGAATGAAGCCGGACTCCGGATACCAGCCCATCGAGACCAGCGGCTTGCGCACCTGCAGCCACGGCCAGTCGACGCGCGCGTAGATCGCGTCGGCGAGGATGCGGATCTCGGTCTCGCGCGGTTCCTCGCGGTCGTAGTAGGTCTGTGCGAACAGCACGCCGCCGAGCAGCAGCGCGGTGTCGACCGAGGACAGCTCGACCCAGGGCGCGAAGCGCGTACCGTCGTCGAGTTTCAGGAAATGATAGAAAAATCCATTATGTCCGGCCTTGCCTTCCGCATCCGCCCCCTGCGGCGCGGTCGCGAAAAAGCGCAGCGTCGTCAGCGTGCGGTCGCGCGCCTGCTCGCGCGTGATCCAGCCGCGCTCCACGCCGATCGCGTAGGCGGTCAGGCCGAAACCCACCGCGGCGATGCTCGAGAATGCTTCCGTGTACGGATAGCGGTCCGGCACCAGCGCGTTGGGCCGGTCCGAGGTCTCCCAGAAATAGTCGAACGTGCGGCGTTCGAGGTCTTCGAGCAGCGGCGTCAGCGGCGGATGCAGCAGCGCGACGGGGACATCGCTTGCGGGCGGCGGGGGCGCAGTGCAGGCGGAGAGCGTCAGCAGCAGTAGAAGCAGCAGTACTGGCGTAGCGCTCCGCTTCGACGCGCCGTGCGTCGTTGCGATGGCGCCCGCTCCCCCGAACGCCCGACGGACCGGAGAGGGTTGGAGTGACGGGGAGAAGCGCAAATTGACCTCGCAATACGATTTTCGCCGGATGCCGCCGATGGCGATGTTCTCGCGACACTCGTGACGATGAGCCTCGCCGATGTTTCTCCCCTTCACCCAGCCCTCTCGCCCGAGCACGCCCGGGCGAGAGGGCTTTCAAGCGCCCTAGAACCGATACCGCGCACTGACCTGGTAGCTGCGCGGCGGGCCCTTCGTGCAGCTCGGCTCGCCGAACGACGGTTCCATCGAGTTGCCGTTGAAGCAGCCGTAGTTCGTGAAATTGAAGATGTTGAAGGCGTCGGCGCGCACTTCGACGGCCTGGCTCCTGCCGAACTTGAATTCCTTCGACAGCGCGAGATCGACCTGGCGATAGGCCCAGAAATTGTCGAGCACGAAGTCCTGGCGATCCGGATACGCGCCGCCGAGCAGGATGCCGCCGTTGTACCGGTAGCCCTCGCGGCCGACATCGAACGCGTCGCCCGAATTGAGCGTGATGAGTCCCGTCAGGCGCATGTCCCAGGGCATTTTCACCGTGCCGTTGATGACGACGTTGTGCTTCGCGCCGACGCGGTTCGCGAGGTAGTCGGCCGGTGTCGGATAGTCGAGCGAATACGCGTCGCCGCCCTGCTTCTTCGCGAGCTGGAACGTCCAGTTCAGGCCGAAGCCCCAGCCCGAGTCGTCGGTGTAGGGCTTCTCGAGCGTGAGGAACAATCCTTTCGACGAGTAGTTCTTGGTCGCCGACAGCAGCACCGGCCCGTAGTTGTTCGGCAGCGGGTTGATGAAGTCGCCGTTCGGGCGGCGGTTGCCCCAGATCCAGGTGAACTGGCGATAGCCGAGCACACGGCTGTAGGTCAGCGTCGCGATCCAGTCGCCGAGCGTCTGCTTGATGCCGAGCGAGAACGCGTCGCTGTACGGCGGCTTGATGTTGTTGTTGACGAGATCGATCTCGCCGGCGCCCGCGTTGCCGCCACTGATGAGTTCCTGCAGTCCGGCGACCGTCAGATAGCGCGGATCCCAGACCACCGACGGATTGCCGTCCACGGGCGACCCGTCGCGCGAGAAATAGATCGTGTAATACGGATACTGCGAGTGGAAGGTTTCCTGGATCGGGTTGTCGAGCGGCGTGCGGTCGTAGTAGCGGCCCGCGCCGCCGGTCAGGATGGTCGACTGGTCGGCGTCCTTGCTGACGTCGAGCGAGAAACCCAGGCGCGGCTGGAACGCGCCCTTGTAGCCTTCGCGTTCGCTGCCGGTGCTGATGTAGTCGCGCGAGATGCCGAGCGCTTCGACGACCGCATACTGGCTCTGCGGCGTGACGTAGTCGTTGTTGTAGGCGTTCGACTCGTAGTCCCAGCGCAGGCCGGCGTTGATCTGCAGGCGCTGGTTGACGTCCCAGTCGTCCTGGATGAACAGGCCCGTCTGCGAATTGTCGATGTCCGCGCGCTTGCCGACCGGCGAATAGCTGACGCGGTACGGAATCTCGAAGCCCGTGTCGTAGCGGAAGTTGTACGAGTAGCGCGGATTCGAGGTGTTGTTTTCGAGCAGTTCCAGTTTGTACTTGGCGTATTTCACGCCCATCTTCACGACGTGGTCGCCGTGCCAGTCGATCGCGTCGAAGGTCACGTCGTCGCGGAAGGTCCAGTGCTCCTGGTGCTTGTCCTGCAGGCTCGACGCGCCGCCGATGACGCCGGTTCCCTCGTAGTCGCGCGAGACTTCCGTCGTGACTGCGGGCCGCGGCGAATAGGTGTACTCGCCGCGGTTGATCAGCATGTCGTTGACGAAATTGCGGCCGCGGAACTGCCATTTCAGCAGCGCGTCGTTGACCTCGTTGTCCCGGTCCTGGCGCGCGACGTAGGCCGTCGTCGTGTTGATGCCGATGACCTCGGTGTCCTTGCGCCGCGAGATCGTGAAGTCGACCGAGTTGTCGTCGTTCGGCCGCCAGGTCAGCTTGCCGAAGCCGACCTTCTGCTCGAACGGCACGTCGAAATTGCCGTTGTACTGCGTGAAATCCGGCGTCCCCGTGTAGTCGGGGTCGGTCGGATTGCGGAAGAAGATCGCCTGGTTGCCGTTCTCTTCCTTGGCTTCGTAGCTCACGAAGAAGTGCAGCACGTCGGGAATGATCGGCCCGCCGAGCGTCGCGCCGTACTGCTCGCGCGAATAGTCGGGCTTCTCGAGCCCGCGCCGCTCGCTGAAGTAGTCGTTCTCGACCATGTCCTTGTTCTGGTAGTAGCCGTAGACCGTTCCGTGGAATTCGTTCGTGCCCGACTTCGTCACCGCCGTGATGATGGCCGTGCCGGCCTGTTCGTATTCGGCCTTGTAGTTCTGCGTGAGGACGCGAAACTCCTGGATCGCTTCCTGCGAGAACGGATTGCCGCGGCTCGAATCCTGGCCGACGAGGCCGCCCTGCAGGATGTTGTTCTTGAGGTTCGCGCCGTCGATGAAGACGTTGGTCTGGTTGGCCGGCTGGCCCGCGGCCGAAATCGTCTTGCTGTAGCGTTCGTTCGAGACGACCACCCCCGGGGCGAGCGCGGCGAACGCGAGGAAGTTGCGGTCGCTCTGCGGCAGCGTGCGCATCTGCTGCTGCGTGATGTTGGTCGCGACTTCGGAAGTCTTCAGTTCGATCGGCGCGGTCGCGACGACCTGCACCTGTTCGAGTTCGACCGTGTCCTTCGCGCCGATGTCGAGCGTCAGCTGCTGGCCGACGAGCACCTGCACCATCTGCGAGCCAAGCGTCGAGCCGCCCGAGGAAGCGCTGATCTCGTACGAGCCCGGGCGCACGCCGCTGAGCACATACCGGCCGTCGGCACCGACAGCCGCGCGCGTCGTGTAGCCGGTCGCGATGTCGCGCGCGACGACTTCCGTGCCGGACGCGGCACCTTCGACCTTGCCGCGAATCGTCGCATTGACGTTCTGCGCGAGCGCGTCGCCGCCCGCGCACAATGCCAGCAGCAGCCCTGCCGTTGCCGCGAGCGCGTTGCGCTTGGAATAGCTTTTTGTTGTCTTTTCCACTGTTGCAGCCTCCCCATGATGACGCTGATCACGTTCTGGTGCGCGCGCTGTCAGTCACCCCGTTCCGTCCGACGCGCAGGACTGGCGCACGACGAGTTCGCAAGCCAGCACTTCGGCTCCGGCGTCGGCGTGATCGGGTTGTTCGATGCGCGCGATCAGGCGCGCCATGGCGCGTTCGCCGAGATCGGCGATGCGCACGCGGACCGACGGCGCGGTCGCGACGTCGGCTTCCAGCCACGGCCCGTAGAGCATCAGCGGCCCACCGGACGAGAGCAGCCGCGCGGCGCCCGCGACCTCGAGGAGGCGCAGGAGGCGTAGCGCGCCATCGGAATGTCGTCGAAGCCGACGAGCGCGACGTCGCGCGGCACGCGCAGGCCGAGTTCGTTCAGCGCGAACAGGCAGCCCACGGCCATGGCGTCGTTCGCCGCGAAGATCGCGTCGACGTCGGGCGCCGATTCGCGGATCGCCCGGGCGGCCCGGTCGCCGGCCGCTTCGGTGAAGTCGCCGTCGACGACGAACGGCACGGCATCCGGCAGCAGGTCCCTCAGCGCCTGCTCGTAGCCGCGCCGGCGCTCCTCGGCGTCGAAGTTCTGCGCCGGACCGGCAACCAGCGCGATGCGGCGGAAGCCGCGCGCGACGAGATGTCCGACCATCGCGTAGGCGCCGGCGTAGTTGTCGACATTGAGCGAGGCGTAGTCGCCGTCGACGCGCGTGTTCATTAGCATGGTCGGCACGAGCGCGGGCAGGTTGTCGGCGAGCAGGCCCGCATCGGCATGCGGCGACATCACGAGCAGGCCGTCGACGCGGCCCTGCAGCGCACGCAGCGCGTGCGCGGTCTCGTCGGCCGAGCCGTGCGAACTCGACACGAGCAGATGCAGGCCGCCGCGCCGCGCGGCCAGGTCCATGCCGCGGATGAGTTCCGAGAAGAATTCGCCGTAGAGATCGGGCAGTACCGCGCCGATGGTCTGCGTGCGCCGCGTGATCAGGCTGCGCGCGGCGCCGTGCGGCATGTAGCGCAGCTCGCGCGCGATGCCAAGGATGCGCTGGCGCGTCTCCGGCGTGACGCTCTCATGGCCGTTGAGCGCGCGCGAAACGGAAGCGACGGACACGCCGGCGCGGCGTGCCACATCCTTGATCGTTACGCTCGAGCCGCGTGCCGACATCGGTGCTGGGCCTTCAGGGGGCGATGTAAACGTTTTCATCATGAACTCGCTTGAGCGGATTTGTCATGCTGCGGCACGGAAAACACCGGCCCACGGGTGGGCGCGACGCGGAGAGGCGATCAGTTTTCGTTACTGTTCAGCAGCTTGGCTGTCACGGGAATGAGAGAGATGAGCGAGAAACGAGTGACGGCTGCGGCGCCGCTGCTTTCACTCTTTCTCGCTCCTCTCGCTCTTCCTCGACTCACCGCCAGCCCGAGGTGATCGGATACCGCCGCTCGCGCCCGAACGCGCGCCGCGACACCTTCGGTCCCGGCGCGGACTGATGGCGCTTCCACTCGCTGATGCGCACGAGGCGCAGCACGCGGTCGACCGTCGCCGCGTCGAAGCCCGCACGCACGATCTCGTCGCGCGACTGTTCCTGGTCGACATGGCGCAGCAGGATCGCGTCGAGCACGTCGTAGGGCGGCAGCGAATCCTGGTCGGTCTGGTTGTCGCGCAGCTCCGCCGACGGCGGCCGCGAGATCACGGCCGCGGGGATCACGGGCGCGCCGGCGATCGCGTTGCGCCAGCGCGCAATGGAAAACACTTCGGTTTTATACAAATCCTTGATCGGGGCGTAGCCGCCGCACATGTCGCCGTAGATCGTCGCGTAGCCGACCGCATATTCGCTCTTGTTGCCGGTCGTCAGCACGAGGCCGCCGAACTTGTTCGCCAGCGCCATCAGGATGCTGCCGCGGCAGCGCGACTGCAGGTTTTCCTCGGTGGTGTCGACATCGGTTGCCGCGAACAGCGGACCGAGCGCATCGAGGAAACCGCGGAACGGCGCCTCGATGGGAACCGTCACGATCTTCACGCCGAGGGCCTGAGCCTGCTCGTCGGCGAGATCGTTGCTGAGACCCGAGGTATAGCGTGAAGGCATGCGCACGCCGGTCACGTTGTCGGCTCCGAGCGCATCGACCGCGATACACAGCACCAGCGCCGAATCGATGCCGCCGGACAGGCCGATCCAGACCTTGTCGAAGCCGTTCTTGCGGCAGTAGTCGCGCGTGCCGCGCACGATCGCGCGCCAGGCCAGCGCGTCGCGGCCTTCATCGGTTTCGACGGGCCAGTTCTGCGGCGCGAAGCGCCGCGTCGCGGCGTCGTAGTCGGCGACGAGCCAGTGGTCCTCGAACGCGCGCGCGGCGGCGTGCACATGGCCGTCGGCGTCGGCGAGCACCGAGGCGCCGTCGAACACGAGCGCATCCTGGCCGCCGACGACGTTGAGATAGGCCAGCGCGACGTTCGACTCGGCGACGCGCGTGGCGAGCAGCGCATCGCGCTGGGCGTGCTTGTCGCGCTCGAACGGCGAGGCATTCGGCACGAGCACCAGTTCGGCGCCGGCGCGCACGGCGGCGGCCAGCGGTTCGGAAAACCAGAGGTCTTCGCAGATGACGAGACCGACGTTCACGCCGGCCACGTCGACGACGCAGGGCTCGCCGTCGGGATCGACCTCGAAATAGCGGCGCTCGTCGAACACCGCGTAATTCGGCAGTTCGCGCTTGCGGTAGGTGCGCTCGATCGCGCCGTCGCGCAGCACGCTGGCCGCGTTGTAGACGACCGCGCCGGCCGACTCGGGCCAGCCGACGACAGCCACGATGCCGCGGATCTGCGCCGCGATGCGCCGTATCGCCGCCTGGCATTCGGCGAGGAAACCCGGGCGGTACAGCAGGTCTTCCGGCGGATAGCCGCTGAGCGCCAGTTCGGGAAACAGCACGAGGTCGGCCGCGTGCAGGTCGCGCGCCTCGTTGGCGAGTTCGACGATCGTGTCGTCACCGGCCGTGCCGGGCGGCAGGGTGAGCGGCAGGGCCAGGAAGATGATCGTGACGACCGGGGCGAGAAAGAGCCCGATTGTCCGGCGGCCGCGCTCGAAGCGTTCCAGCGCGCCATCGCCGAGGCGCCCGACGC
>CAMLLF010000211.1 GCA_946480705.1 uncultured Lysobacteraceae bacterium
CCGGCCTGGGCCGTCGTGATGGTGCAGGTCTCGTTGTTGCCCGACAGATACGGACGGCAGTCGTAGCTCGAGGTCGTCGGCGCGGAACCGAACTTGACGTACATGTCGGCATCGCCCGTGCCGCCGCTCGTGACGAAGCGCAGGTTCGTCGCACCGGCCGGCACGGCCAGCGTGAACGTCTGCGTGCTGCTCGTGGCGCCCGACAGGCCGGTCCGCGGCACGCCGTTCTGCAGCGCGTTGCCGCTGGTCGTGCTGAAGCTGCCCGTGATGCTCAAGTTCGACACGGCCGAGTAGCCGTAGACGAAGACGTGGTAGGTGCCCGCCTGCGCGGTCGCGATGGTGCAGGTCTCGGCATTCGTCGAGCCTTCCGAGCGGCAGTCGTAGACCGTGCGCGAAGCCGGCGTGCCGAATTTCACATAGAGATCCGCGTCACCCGTGCCGCCGCTCGTGACGAACTTCAGGCCCGTGGCGCCGGCCGGAACGACCATCGTGAACGACAGGCCCTGGCCCGTGGCGATCGACAGATCGGTCTTCGCCACACCGTTCTGCAGCACCGTGTCGCCCGGCGGCGCGGTCACGGTGACCGAACCGGTCCGGGTGTTGGTCGCGCCGTCGTCGTCGGTCACGGTCAGCGTGACCGTGTAGGTGCCGGCGGCCGCATAGGTCTTGCTCGGGTTGGTCGCGGTCGAGGTCGTGCCGTCGCCGAAGTTCCAGCTGCGCGAGGCGATCGTGCCGTCCGAATCGGTCGAGGTGTCGGTGAAGGACGCCGTCAGGCCGCTCGTGGTCGAGGTGAAGTTCGCGACCGGAGCGACGTTGCCCGGGCCGCTGGTCACGGTGACCGTACCCGTCTTGGTGTTGGTGGCGCCGTCGTCGTCGGTGACGGTCAGGTTGACGGTGTAGGTGCCGGCCGATGCATAGGTGTGGCTCGGATTCGTCGCCGTCGACGTGCCGCCGTCGCCGAAGGTCCAGCTGCGCGAGGCGATGCTGCCGTCCGAGTCGGTCGAGGTGTCGGTGAAGCTCGCGACGAGGCCGCTGACGCTCGAGGTGAAGTTCGCGACCGGCGGAACGTTGGTGCCGCCGCCCGAGCAGGTCGGACGCGTGCCGCAGGCGATGCCGTGCGCGTTGAACGCATCCCAGATGCGGCAGGCGTTCGGCGTGCCGTTGGCCAGGTTGCCGTCGTTGTCGTCGGCGGCGAGATACACCGTATACCAGTTGTTCGAACCGCAGCCGTTGACCGTCGCCGATGTGCTGCACTTGCCGCCGGAAGCGACCTGATAGGCACTCTTGCTCGGCGTCAGGCTCGCGTACCAGATCTTGTCCATCGCGGCCCAGCCGGCGGTCGCGCCGTGCGTGGACACCAGCGACTGCGCAAGATCCCAGTTCGCCGAACCGGCGATGTATGACTCGCAATGGCCTTCGTAGCCCATCGGGCCCTGGTACGGCACGAAGCCGTTGACCAGATACGGACACGCGTAGCGATCGCAGTTCGGACCGTTGTTGTCGGCGATCAGCGAGGGCTTCGCGATCGTGTGCGTCCCCTGCTGGCTGAATGCCTTCAGATGGCGCACGCCGGTGCAGGCGTCTTCGCAGTTCGCGCAGACCTGGCCCGATGCAAAGAAGCCCGGACCGATGCAGGCGTCCTTGGTCTCGAGGAACGCGAAGGTGTCGCCGACGGCTTCGCCGCTGCCGGTTTCGTTGGCGGCGCCGCCGCTGATGCGCGCGCGGCATTATCCGGCGATGGCCCCATTCATGCAGGAACACGGCCGGCAGCTCGCCGGTGTTCGCGCACTGGATCGTCGCGTCGGACGGGTGCGTGCCCGACTTGTAGAAGTTCATCGAGCTGCCGTTCCAGCTCGCGTTGCAGGTCTGATTGACGTTCATGTTCGCGGTGACTTTCCCCGCGATCCACGAATTGCTCGGCAGGAACGTCGCGGCCTTGCGATTGATCTTGGTCAGGTAGTAGAAACCCGTGCGCGACGCGCGCGTGTTGCCTGCGCCGCCGGTCGTCGTGCTGCCGCAGTCGGTGCTCGGATCGGTGCCCAGGTGCAGATTGCCGTCGGTCGAGTTCGACAGCGAGATCGAACCGCAGGCATCGGACATGCGGAAGTACTTGCCGTCGAGCGTCACGCTCGCCGAGCCGCCGGAATAGTCGTAGATGCCGAGCGCGTCGGTCACCTTAGCGGTGCCGTTGGTCACAGCGGCGAACGGCAGTGGAACGATGGTTTCCGGACCTGTGTTGAGGCCGAGGAACACGCCGCCGTCGACGGTCGCGTTGACGTAGCTCGTCAGGTCGCGGACTTCGATCACGCGGTTCGTCTTCGCGTCGACGAACAGGTCGTAGGTCATCGCGTCGTCCTTGACGCGGAACGCGAAGTGCCACGCGAGACGATGCGTATAGCCGGTGCCGCGCGCGCCGTTGTACGACGCCTCGATCTCGAGACTGCGCTCGCTCGCGGCCGGCAGCACGAGCAGCTCGCCCTGGTTCAGCCATTCGGTGACCGTGGTGCCGGCCGGCATGCCGAGTTCGCCGAACGCCATGTCGAACGCCTTCTCGCGCTGCGACACCGGAATCGTGTCGGTGGCGACCGGCGCGACGAGATGCGTGCCGAACTGCACGATGTTGCCGTGCGAGATGCGGAAGAACAGGTTCGCGCCCTTTACGCGCACGCCGTTCTTGGTCTGCGCGAACTCGATGAACCAGTGCGTGTTGTCCTTGCCGTAGCCGACGCTGCCCTGCGGGTCGAGCGCGAACTCCAGGCCGTCGGTCTTGAGCAGGTCGCCGTTGGCGGCGACGAAGTCGAGCAGGCGCGCCTCGACGACGGCGAGATCGACGGCTTCACCGCTGCGCAGGCCCATCGATTCGACGGTCAGCGCATTGCCGCTGCCCGGCACGAGCGGCACGCCGGAACCCTGGATCAGGTTCGGGCGGTCGGCGCGGCGGTCCCAGCGCATTTCCCAGGTACCCGGGTGACGCAGCTGGAATGCCGATGCGGCTGCATAGGGACGCGCCATGTTCTGGCTGATCGAAACCGTCGCTTCCTGGGTCGGCGTGACCTGCAGTTCCGGCGCGATGAATGCGCGCGACAGTTTCGGCGACGTGGCGCCATGGGCTTCGGGCTGAATGGCGTGGACCGATGCCGATGTGAGCAGGCCGAGCAGCAGTGACGACAGCACGCCTCGGGTTGCGTTGCGTCGCCGGCCGCTGCCAGCGTGATTGACGGGGCGAATCATGAACTTCTCCCTCCAGAAAGTTGATGTTCGTAGCAGTGAAGCGGGCATTCCTGCGCACGGCAGTACGGCGCCGCGACCAGCGAGCGGGTCGAAGCGCCTCGGATGTGTCCGGACAGGAAATTCCGCCTCGGGAATCTGGAACGCGGCGCGCTTCGCCGCATCGGTGAAAACGTAGTAAATATATTTTTACGCTCAAGGCATTGAATGCGTTGAGCTATTTACCGGCAGCGAGAATTCGCGCCGACGCGCGAACCGTGACGGCGCGCACACGCGGTGCCGGAGTGCCGCGGCTGCGCCATATCGGCAGCACATCCCGGCACACGGGCGCGACGCATCGATCTCGATGACGGCCGGCGTTATCCGCAGGTATTCGAGCGCCAACGCTCCGGCTGCGGACCGGGAAGAAGCAGACCAGCGGCCAGTACGGCAGCGCAGCTACTTAGTGGCAAACGCCACGAATTCGCTTTGTTCACACGCTCCCGTACGGACGGGGGTTCAGATACGGATCTCGCGCGCGGTGCACTCGCGGCGCACGAGCCGCAGGTTCGTGCCGACCGAGGCGACGGCCTTGATGATGCGCTCCGGCGGAACGCCCCATTGGGTCGACCAGTAGGTCAATTCCCAGTGCGAGGACAGGTCGATGCGGTCGGTGTTGCGGGTCGAGGCGTGCAGCGGAGAAACGGCGGACATGGGCACGTTCATGGCGTCTCCCTCGACGGTACGGCGGCTGGTGCGCGCAGATATACCGGCGTTGCCGTTAATGCGCCGTCACGGTTTGACGGCAACCGCGAGACAGCTGCGCGGTGCGCGTGAAAAATTCGTTGTGCGACGCGGCGACGCGGCGCCGAAAGCGTGTTCGGAAGCGGCCTGCGCAACGTTTGATCAACAGCGTTGCGCGCTGACAGGAATCATCGCCGTACGGCGTATTATCCGATCGCCCGGGCCGGCACTGGCCCTTTGGATACGTTGCGGAGTTCATCATGAAAGCTCGATCGCTGAGCCTTGCCCTGTCCCTGCTGCTGGCCGGCGGCGCCCAGGCTGCCGTCGTCACGGAAACCTCGAGCGAAGTTCTGCGCGTCGATCCGGCGGCAGCACCGAAGACGCAGCAGTGGCGCAGCGGCGCCAAGGCCGCCGCGGTCGCACCGCTGCTGCAGCTGCCGCCGCTCGCCGCCGAGCGCGTCGCCGCGGTCAAACGGCGCAACGAAGCGAACGGCCAGCGCCGCGTGCAGATCGGCGTGAGCCGCGACATCGCTAGCGAAGCGGTCGACGATCTGCCGAAGGCGACGCTGCATTATGTCGACGGCGGCGCGGTGCTGCGCCTGGATGTCGCCGCGCAGGGCGCCGCGGCACTGCGCAGCGGCCTGCGCGCGAACTGGCCCGACGGCGTCGAGCTGCGCGTCGCCGGCAGCGACGGCACGATCTATGCGGTCGATGCCGCGGCGGCGCGCAGGCAGTCCGGCGCCGACGGCGTGTTCTGGACGGCGGTCACCGACCGCGAACGCCAGCAGCTCGAACTGTTCGTGCCGGCCGGCATCGATCCCGCCGGTGTCGCGCTGCGCGTGGAGACCGTCTCGCACCTGATCGTCTCCCCGCTGTCGGCGACGCACAGCAAGGCGCTCGGCGACTCGGGCTCGTGCAACATCGACGTCGTCTGCCGCACCGGGTCCGGCTCGCTCGGCGCGCCGCTCGTCAACATCAAGAACGCGGTCGCGCGCATGGTCTATCAGTCGGGCGGCGGCAGCTATACGTGCACGGGCACGCTGCTCAACGACATCGACTCGAGCACGCAGATTCCGTGGTTCTTCACCGCGCATCACTGCATCGGCAACCAGACCGAAGCGTCGTCGCTGACGACGTTCTGGAACTACGAGACGCCAAGCTGCGGCGTCGACAACAGCGGCCCGAACACGCAGTCGCCCGGCGGCGGCCAGCTCGTCTATTCCGAAGGCAGCACCGACGGCGCGCTGCTGCGCCTGAATTCCACGCCGCCCAACGGCGCGGTGCTCGCCGGCTGGAATGCCGCGGCGCTGACGCCGTCGACGTCGGTCGTCGGCGTGCATCATCCGTCGGGCGACATCAAGAAAGTCAGCCAGGGCAACCACAGCGGCACGCGCGAGAACGTCACGTTCGACGGCCAGACCGTCGCCAGCACCTGGAAGTCGTCCTGGAGCGAAGGCACGACCGAGGGCGGCAGCAGCGGCTCGGGCCTGTTCACGCTCGCCGGCGCCGGCTACCAGCTGCGCGGCGGCCTGTTCGGCGGCGGCGCGTCCTGTTCCAATACGGGACAAAGCGAAACCGCCGGCAATGTGGATTTCTACTCGCGCCTCGACCGGATCTTCCCGTCGATCTCGCAGTACATCGCGAGCACCGGCGGCGCGGTCGGCCCGACGCGCGACTACACCGGCCAGTGGGACGTGCGTGCCGAGGGCGGCCGCGGCGTCAGCATGTTCCAGTTCGGCAACGTGCTGTTCGCGCTGTGGTTCGTCTATGACAACCAGGGCCGCGCCGCGTGGTATCAGCTCGATCCGCAGTGGACCGGTGCCGACGTCGCCGGCGGCCGCGTCGTGAAGTTCACCGGTTCGCCCTGGGGTCCGACCTACAACCCGGACGCGCGCCAGCTGATCGAGGTCGGCACGTTCACGCTGACCTTCACTTCGGGAACCGCGGCGAACTTCAGCTACAACGTCGACGGCGTCAACCGCAGCGTGCTGCTGCAGAAGTACTGATCGTCCTCACGCGTCCGGCGGCCGCCGCAGCTTCGCGGCGAGCCCGCCGGCGCGGCGCACCGGCCGCGCGAGCGCCGCAGCGATCGCCTCGTCCGAGGCGCACAGGTCGAGGCGCTGCTTCGCGCGCGAAACGCCCGTATAGAGCAGCTGTCGCGACAGGATCCGATGCTCCGGATCCGGCGGCAGCAGCACGGCCGCATGCGCGTATTCCGACCCCTGGCTCTTGTGCACGGTGATCGCGAACGCGCCTTCGTGCGCCGGCAGCGCGTCGGGCGGCAGCGCGCGCGCGCCGGGTTCGCCGCTCTCCGTCGCGGTCTCGAACCACACGCGCAGGCGTCCCTGCGCATCGGCGAGGCACAGTCCGATGTCGCCGTTGAACAGGCGCAGGCCATAGTCGTTGCGCACGATCAGCACGGCCCGGCCGGGATACCAGAGTGCTTCGGCCGGGACATTCCATAGCCGTTTCAGTTCGGCATCGATCAGCGCGTCGAGCGCGAGCGCGCCGAACGCGTCTTCGCGCAGCGCGCAAAGCAGTTGCCGCTGCGCGAGCGTGCGCAGCGCCTGCAGCGCGACCGCGGCCGGGTCGGGCCGCGGCGGATCGAACAGCGACGCCTGCACCGGCAGCGCGGCCGGATCGGACGCTGCCGCTTCCGCGTCCGGCACGACCGGCCGCAGCGGCAGCCGGGCGAGCGCCGCCGCCCAGTCGTGCGCGAACGCCCGCAGCGACGCCGTGTCGGTCACCGCGCGCACGACAGCCTGCGGCGCCGCGTCGAGCGCCGATCCAAGGCCTTGCGCATCGCCGCGACGCACCGCGTCGTTGATCTGCGCGAGTTCGTGCTGCGCGCGGAAGCTGTGATCGAGCCGCACGAGTTCGGGCGCGCGCTCGTCCTCGAGCGCCGCGACGAGGTCCATGAGCACCGAACCGGCTGCAACCGAGGTCAGCTGGTCGGCGTCGCCGAGCAGGATCAGCGCCGCGTCGTCGCGCACCGCGTCGAGCAGGCCGCGCAGC
>CAMLLF010000212.1 GCA_946480705.1 uncultured Lysobacteraceae bacterium
GAAGCCTACGAAACGATCGACTGGGCGGATCCGCAGCTCACCCGCGTGCTCGCCGAGAGCAAGGCCGGCATGCGCTATGCGCTGCGCAATCACTATGAACGCGTGGTCACGCTCGATGCGGACGGCCAGCATCACCCGGACCAGCTGCCGCAACTGCTGCAGGCACACATGGCCGGCGGCGCCGATGTCACGATTGGAACCTGCCCGCAACGTCTGAGCGCCGCCAAGCGCGTCGCCTGGGCGTACTTCCGCCTGATCACCGGGCTCCAGGTCACCGACTTCACGTCAGGACTTCGCGTCTACGGGCACCGCGCTATCCGGGCACTGGCTTCGCGCGAGGCCAGCCTTATCGACTACCAGGACATTGGCGTATTGATGCTGTTGCGGCGCAAGGCGCTGCGCATCGCCGAAACGCCGACGATCATGTCGGCCCGCCGCAGCGGTGCGTCGCGGATCTTCTCGTCCTGGTTCACCGTCGCGCGCTACATGATCGCCACGGCATCGCACGCATCGGTGCACGCGAACGTCGTACGCGGTCCGAGGCGGCAACACCATGACCGCGCAGATCACGGCTGCGCTGCTCGGACTCGCGCTGGCCGGCAGCATTCTCTATCTCGTGCGTCGCGATCACCTGCATGGCCCCTACGCGCTGTGGTGGCTCGTCGTTGCCGCGGCGACACTGGTGCTCGGCTTCGTGCCGCGGACGATCGACTGGCTCGCGCATCTGACCGGCATCGCCTACCCGCCGGTGCTGCCGATCATCATCGGCCTGTCGCTGATCCTGCTGCGGCTGCTGCAGCTCGACATACAGCGCTCGCGCCAGGAGCGGCAGGTCCGGCGCCTCAATCAGAAACTCGCGATCCTCGAAGAGGAACTGGCATCGTTGCGCCGCGCGGTTGCCGCACGTTCCGAAACCGGCAAGAAAACGGACTGACGCGCTGCGATGCGCGTCCTTCATATCGGCAAGTTCTACCCGCCGGCGGCGGGCGGCATCGAGACGTTCACGGCGATGCTCGCGCGCGCGCAGGCCGCGGCCGGCGACGCCGTTGCCGTGCTCGCGCATGCCGAACGACGCAGCTGGCGTACGCGGCAACGCGCCGACGGCACGATTGCCGTCCACGAGGTCGCACGCTGGGGGCAGCTCGCCTATGCGCCGCTCAGTCCCGGGTTTCCGTGGCAACTCGCGCGCGCCATCGCCTCGCACCGCCCGGACGTGTTGCATATCCATGTCCCGAATACATCGGCCTTTGCGGCACTGCTCGTGCCCGCCGCGCGCCGGCTGCCCTGGATCGTGCATTGGCACGCGGATATTCCGCTCGACAGCGCGAGCCGCGCATTGCGTCTCGCCTATCCGTTCTACCGCCCGTGGGAACAGGCATTGTTGCGCCGCGCCGACGCGATCATCGCGACTTCGTCGGCCTATCGCGATGCGAGTCACGCGCTGGCCGACTGGCGTGCGAAGACGACCATCGTGCCGCTGGCGCTCGACGACGCACCGGCCGTACCGCCGGGCGAAACGCTATGGCCCCCGGGGAAGCGGCGTCTGCTGGCGGTCGGACGGCTCAGCCACTACAAAGGCTTCGAGGTCCTGCTCGACAGCGTCGCGCAACTGCCCGACACATCACTGCTGCTGATCGGCAGCGGCGAACGCGAGCGCGCGCTGCGAACACGCATCGCCGAGCTCGGGCTGCAGTCGCGCGTGCGCATGACCGGGCATGTCGACGACGACACGCTGCGCGGCGCGTACGCCGCGGCGGAAATCTTCTGCCTTCCCTCGCTCGACCGTGCCGAAGCCTTCGGCATGGTGCTGCTCGAGGCGATGCGCGCCGGACTGCCCTGCGTGGCGAGCGCCATCGTCGGTTCAGGCGTCGGCGAAGTCGTGGCCGCAGGAACGACCGGACTGCTGACGCCGCCGGGCGATGCCGATGCGCTGGCCGCAGCGCTCGACCGGTTGAGCAACGACGAAGAATTGTGCCGGCGTTTCGGCACGGCGGGCCGCGAGCGCTGGCAGAACGACTACCGGCCGGCTGCAGTCAGTGCGGCAACGCGTCAGATCTACGCGCAGGCACTCGCACATCGCGCAGCAGCAGACCGATCAGGCTGAGCGCGAGCGGCGCCCACTGCAGCACGAGTCGGTTCATCGCGGTTTCGCTGGTCGCCCATTTCGCCGCCGGCGTGAATACGAACAGGCAGAACAGTGCTGCAAGCCCAGAGCCGAGCAACAGCGCGAGCAGTCCGATCTCGCGACGATCGCGCAGCCGTTCGCGCTGCCAGATCAGGCACGCGACGAGCAGCGGCCACAGCAGATGCCAGTTGTTCTGCGCGAACAAGCCCTTGAAGAACGCGGTCGCTGCAACGAATCGCGACACGTCGTTGTCGCCGGCCGCAACGCCGCTGAGCACGTCGCGCACGAGCGCGAGCCACGGCAACTGCAGCGCCCACGACGCGGCGACCGCGAGCAACGCGCCGAATACGGCGGCTATCAGGCCGATACGACGCCAGCGCGGCGGCACCTGCACGAGTATGGCGAGCCCGGTCAGCAGCAATGCCCAGACCGCACCTTCGAATTTCAACAGCGGCAATGCACCGGTGCAGCAGGTCGCAAGCAGCAGCTGCGCGCGATCGCCGTCGCGCAGCCAGCGCAGCCACGCCAGCACAGCGAACGTCAGCGTCGCGGCAACCCAGAGATCGGCGTAGCCGGCCAGCGCCGCATGCACCGACAGCAGCGGCAGCGAAGCGAGCAGGTAGGCGAGAACCACGCAGGCGTTGCGCGACACGCCGAGCGCGCGCCATTGCCCCGCGCAACCGGCCACGAGCGCGAGCCAGAGCAGCGGCCACGCGGTTGCCACGGCACCTTCGTTCCAGGCTCCCGCCGCCGACGCGAGCCAGAGTTCGATGCGGCTCAGCAGCTCCGGATAGCGCCAGGCCAACGCGGTATGCGCGCTCGGATCGCTGTCGCGCCACCACGACGTCGGGTCGAGAAATCGCACCTGACCGAGCGCGAACCAGGTCTTCGCCTTGAGCGACCACGCATTCCACGCGTCCCAGACGAACACGGGGCGCAGGAACGCCTCATCGAGCACGAACGCAAAACGCACGGCGATCGCCGCGAACAGCAGCCAGGCCCACGGCGGCAGACGCGTACCGGTCGTCATCGCCACCGGCGCCGAGGGCTGCGCGCGACGCGCCCGCCGCCAGCCCAGGCCCGCGAGCAATACGATCGCGGCTCCGATCAGCGGCAGCGTTGCGATGAACGTGTCGGCGCCGGCCGCATCGCGCCGCAGGGCGACGAGCATGCCGCTCGCAAGCAGGCCGAGCAGCGTCGCATAGCCAGCCGCGGCGAACCGCTCTCCGGGACGTCGCGGCAGACCGGCCAGCGCGAACCAGAGCGCCGCGCCGAGCACGACGCTGCAGGCATACGCCACGAGCACGCCGGGCGCGATCACGGTTTCGCCTCGCCGAGCCGATAGAGCCGCAGCCGCGGTTCGTCAATCAGCGGTTTCGCCGGCACGGAAAAGCCGCTGTCGACGCGCAGGCGCCCGTCGGCGGCATCGTAGGCCGGGGAATTTTTCTCGAATGCTGCAAAGTAAACAGGCTCGACGACCGCGACCGACGAACCCCAGCCGGTCAGGTTGACCGGCGCCGTGCGCGCCGGTGCCAGGTGATAGACGAAGCGCGCACGCAGGAAATCGGACGCCGCGTCGACGAGCAGCCGCACGCGGTCGGGATCGGCGCCGTCCTCGCGCAGCGCCTGACGCACCTGCTGAGCGGCCTGCAGCACGTCGGCGTCGGCAATCGCGCGCTGGCGTTCGTCCCAGGGCAGCGGCGCATAAATCTGTCGCGTGGCTGCATGCCGGTCGGCCAAGCTCAGGCTCCAGCGCAGATCGAGCAGCACCCAGGCGATCGCGACACCGGCGCCGACGACGCGCAGGTGGCGCGCGACCGCGGAGGGCGCATGCCACAACAGCAGCAGCGCGGTCAGCGCGAGTCCGACGGCCAGCAACAGCACCGGCGAACGCGCGCGAACCGCGCCGTTGTCGGGACCAAGCGCACTGATCGACATCAGCGACCACGCGCGCCGCCCCGACCACTCGGTCGAAACGGATGCAAGGCGCCCTGCCCAGGACGGCGACCAGAATTCGGCGCCGCTTAGGCGGAACGGCCGGAATGCGTGCTCGGCCGGAACCGACTGCGCGACCGGATAGATAGCGAAACCGATCTCGGTGATCGCACCCTGCCATTCCTTTTCGCGCGCGAGATCGATGGTGCCGATGTCACCGCGTCCGCGCGTCAGCGCGATCGTGCGCACGTCGCCGGTCGAATCCGCGCGCCGGTAGAGAAAGGCCACTTCGAGTGTCGGTGCGAGCGATTCGAAGCGATAACGCAATACCGGCCATGCCGCGGCGTCGGCGATGTCGACGCCGCGCACGAGCAGCGCGCCGTGGTCGCCGTCCTCGGTTTCGATGCGCAGTGCGCTGCCGTCGACCTGACCGCCGGCCAAGGCCATGAACTCCGCGCCATCGAGCCGGTAGCGCTGCTGCGGCCACGGCGACTGGAAGGGTGCTATCTCGACGAAGATCGCGATCAGCCCGAACCAGAGCGCGACGATGGCGACGACGAGCGTGCGCGGCATCAGGCCACCAGACTGTCGAGCCGGTCGAGCTCGATCGGCGTGAATCCGGCGGCGAGCCGATCACGGCGGTTGAACGGCCCCTTGAGCGCACCGCGGCAATAGCGCTGCAGGAGCGCATGGAAGGTGTCGTCCGGGTCGACGCCTTCGCGCGCGCAGCACCAGGTGAACCAGCGCGTGCCTGCGGCGACATGGGCGACTTCTTCGGCGAGGATCTGTTCGAGGATCGCGACCGTCGCCAAGTCGCCGACGGCGCGCAGGCGCTCGATCATGCCCGGCGTCACATCGAGTCCGCGGGCTTCGAGCACGCGCGGCACGAGCGCCATGCGTTCGAGACAGCGGTCCGCGGTTCGCCGCGCCATGTCCCAGAGTCCGTCGTGCGCCGGAAGATCGCCGTAGCTCAGGCCGAAGTCCGCGAGCCGGCGCGCGAGCAGCGAGAAATGCCGCGCCTCGTCGTTCGCGACCGCGATCCAGTCGGCGTAATACGCGGCCGGCATGTCGCGGAACCGGTAGACGGCGTCCCAGGCGAGATTGATCGCATTGAATTCGATGTGCGCGACCGCGTGCACGAGCGCGCCGCGTCCGGCTTCGGTACCGGGCCCGCGCTGCGCGAGCGCGCGCGGCGGCACGAGCAGCGGCCGTTCCGGACGTCCCGGCTCTCCGATCGGCGCGGGAGCCGCCGCGGCACCAAGCTCGAGACGCCCGGCCGCGAAGGCTGCGGCCGTCGCCTGCGTGCGCTCGACCTTGCGCAGCGGCAGCGCCTCGTCGAGGCAGGCCTGCGCGGCGGCGAACAGATTGGTCGATGCGGCTGCGAGCATGGCATCCGGGCCGTGGGCGGATCGGAGCCCGATTATGCCCGCAGCCGGCGTATCGGATGCTAGTGTTCGGTCACTTTGCCGGCGATCCGTTGGACGACCGGCGGATGCGAAGGACGACGGCGTGATGGAAAATTGGCGTGTTCCCGAACTCGACAAAGCGGCATTGACGACAGCGCTCGCCGCACATCTCGCAAGCGGGAACGCCGGCGACGACCCTTACCTGAGCGCCAAGCGCTCGTTGCCCACGTCGATGACGGAACTCGTGCGCGCCTACCGGAAAGTCCGCCCCGCCCTCGCAGCCGGCCAGCGGCTGCTCGACTGGGGCTGTCGTCACGCGGCGCTGTCGGCACTCGTGCGCGCGGAATTCGGCGAACGCGTCGAACTGCACGGCTGCGACGTCTGCCCGGCCGGCGACTACGCCGCCTTTCACGCGCGGTGCGGCCTGAGCTACATGCGACTCGATCACCCGTGGCGGCTGCACTATCCCGATGCGCATTTCGACGCCGTCATCGCTGGCGGCACGCTCGAACACGTGCCGAACGACGGCGCGTCATTGACCGAACTCTGGCGCGTGCTGAAGCCCGGCGGCGCGTTGCTGATCACGCACCTGCCGAACGCGGGTTCGTGGACCGAATTCGTGTCGCGGCGCCGTTTTCCGGCACAGGCGCACCGGCGGCGCTACGGGCTGCGCGCATTCCGGCATCGTCTGCTGCACTACGGATTCGAGACGATCGCCGGCGGCCATCATCAGCTTGCGCCGTCGGGCCTCCCCGCAGCCTGGCAGCACGGCTGGCTGCAGCGCGTCGTCGCAGTCGCACAGCCGTTGAATGCGCTGGAGAACATCTGGCCGCTGAGCCGTCTGAGCGCGACGCTCTGGTGCGTCGCACGCAAACGCGAAGGGTTCTAGCGTTCTCGCCGCGTCAGGACGCGCGGCGCATCGTCTTGGCTTCGTCCGATCGCGCGAACTCGAGTTCGCGCAGATAGTCGGCCTGCACGCCGGTCACGTATTCGCCCGAAAAGCACGAGGTATCGAAGGTTTTGAGGTCTTCGTTGCCTTCGCTGACCGAGGCGACGAGATCGTCGAGATCCTGATAGACCAGCCAGTCGGCACCGAGCAGTTCGGCGACTTCCTCCTCGCTGCGGTTGTGCGCAACGAGTTCGGCGGGCGCCGGCATGTCGATGCCGTAGACGTTCGGATAGCGCACCGGCGGCGCGGCCGAGGCGAAGTACACTTTTGTCGCGCCGGCCTCGCGCGCCATCTGGATGATCTGCTTGGACGTCGTGCCGCGCACGATCGAATCGTCGACGAGCAGCACGGTCTTGCGGCGGAATTCCAGATCGATCGCGTTGAGCTTGCGGCGCACGGATTTCACGCGTTCGCTCTGCCCCGGCATGATGAAGGTGCGGCCGATGTAGCGGTTCTTGACGAAGCCTTCGCGGTACGACACGCCGAGGCCGAGCGCGAGCTGCAGCGCCG
>CAMLLF010000213.1 GCA_946480705.1 uncultured Lysobacteraceae bacterium
CACGGCCGCGGCGACCACAACCGGCTGTTCCGCATTCACTGGAGCATGCACCGCCTGCTGCTGCACGCCTGGCGGCTGCGCTTCGATCATCCGCTGACGCAGCAGCGCATCGCGATCGAAGCGCCGCTCGACGCGAGCTGGCAGCGGGTGATTGCGGCGTTTGGCTGGGGAAGCGCATTGGAGAAGAACTAGAGAGTGGTGTTTCGGAACCAGAGAAAGCGGACCTCTGGCTCCCCGGCACCACCCTCTCGTTCTCGCGCAGCGCCGGAGGGCAGCGGCAGAGGACCAGCGAACGAGCACCTCTGGTTCCTGAACACCACCCTCTGGTCTTTTCCGTTGCTTGCTCATCGCCCGCACGTCCCCTCGACTACGCCGGGCTCGGACAAAAACGCGAGATCGAGCATGCAGACCTCGGCCTCGCCTTTCTCGCTGCGGCTGTATCCGCGGCGGCAGTGGCTGCGGCTCGTCCGCAACAGCGTGCGCATCTGCGCGGCATCGCAGCCGGCGTAGCGGCGATCGCTCCAGATCAGTGCCGCGGCGCCCGAGACCACGGCCGTCGCGGCCGAACTCTGTTCGAAGCTGCCGTAGTCGCCGCTGCAGCTCGACGAGCTGCGCAGCGGCGTGCTCGGCGCACAGAGGCTGTGGCCGTCGCTTTCGTACGCCATCGGCGCCGGCGCGCCGAGATCGACCGTGCCGAAGCCTTCGCTCGCGCTGCGGGCAAGGCGGCCGTCGTAGCGACGGGTCTCGACCGTGACGATGTTCGGCAGGTTCTGCGACCCGGGCCAGCGCAGCATCGTGTCGATGTTGTCGCCGTCGTTGCCGGCGCTCGCGACGATCAGCAGATCGGCCGCCGCCGCGCGCTGCAGCGCGGTTTTCACGGCGTTCGTCGCGGGGCGCTGCACGCTGCCCATGCTGATGTTCGCGACACGCACGCGGCGACCGGCGGCGTCGCGGTAGTCGATCGCGCAGTGGATGGCCGAAGCCAGGTTGATCTCGCCGTCGCGGCCGGCGAGGTGCGTGACGATCGAGACGATGGAGCGCACCGGCGCGATGCCGGCCGTGCCCTTGCCGTTGCCGCGCGTTGCGCCGATGACGCCGGCGACGCGCGTCGCGTGCCAGTTCGCGGCCGGCGCGGCGATCTTTGGACAGCAGTCGTCGACGGCGCAGTGCCCGGCGGCATCGCGCAGGCGCGGCCTTATGAACACGACGTCCGGCAGGTCTTCGTGGTCGGCGCGCACGGGAGCGTCGAGCACCGCGACGATCACCGGGTCCGCGGGCTGTGGCGGGCCGTCGGCCGGTGCGCGTATCGATTTCCAGAGTCGTTCATTGTGGAATTGCAGCGGATCGCCGCGCTGCGCGGCGCCGGACGATGGGCAAAGCAGTGCCGCCAGCAGCGTCGCAAGCGCGACGGCCGTCGAGAACGATGACATGGAAGTTCCCCGCTATCGAAGCGCGGACTTCGGCGCGAACCCTGCTATCGCGGCGCGGGTTTCAGTGCGAAGTCCCGGCGACCGGCGGGAGGATCCCTGCGCGAAACCCGGGGGTTGTCGGAGGGGCGGGCTCCTGCAGTAGCCCGCCGCGGCATGCGCGTCAGTCGACGTCGCCGGCCCATGAGCCGTCGTCGGGATCGGGGCTCGCGCCGGTGACCGACGGACTCACGTAGCAGTTCAGCGTGTTGGCGCGCTGCGAAGGATCGCCCGCGAGGCTCATGCAGAACGCGCGTTCGATGAACGTGGGCTTGTCTTCGGGATCGAGCGGGCCCGGCGTGAAGATCGTGCCGACCAGCTGATCGTGCGCGGCGTCGTAGGCGACATTCGTCGCGTTCTTCCACGCAATTTCATATGGCAGATTGCCGGTCTGCAGGTCGAACTTGTCGAACATCTTCACGCCCGTGACCGGATGGTCCTTGAGCAGGATCTGCATGACGTCGCCTTGCTCGATACAGACGGCGTCGGGATTGAGGATCGAATGGGTGATCGTGTAATTGCCTTGAAACGTTGTCAGTGCCATGAGGCCCCCTCACTGCGGCATTTGGTTGAACGCAGGGATCGCCCTGCGGATCACCTACTGCACGCAGTGGGAGCAACATCTCACCTGTCGTGACGACGATTTCGCTTACCAACCCCAGACCGCGACGCCGGCCCAGAGTGCGGGATTGGCCTGCGGATACTGTTCGAGCAGTGCGAGTTGCGCCTGTCGCAACGCCTGTGCGGGACGCAGCACCGCAAGCCGCGGATCGACATAGAAGCGATCCATGAGTTCGGGCATGGCCGCGTCGTCGACGGGCCACAGGGTCGCGACGACATGACGCGCACCGGCCTGCAGGAATGCATACGCGACGCCGAACGTACCCTCGCCGGCGACCGCGCGACCGCTCGCGGTATCGCAGGCGCCGAGCACGACGAGCGGCACGGGCAGGCGGCTCGCGCCGATGCGTCGGGCCGAGAGGAATCCGTCGATGTCCTTGCCGCTCGCGTCGAACAGCGACAGCACGAGTCCGGCGCCGCTGGCGCCGCCGCCGGTTCCGTGTGTTGCGAAATGCATAATGGAAAAGGTGTGTATTGCTGTATTCTGTACAGAACCAAGGTTCGCGGCGAAGCCGTCGAGCAGCGTGCTGCGGAGCGTGCCCAGGCGCGCCCGGATACGCCGCACTTCCTCGCCGCTGCCGCGCAGGCGGCCGGTCGCGCCACGCAGTGCGACGGCGTCCGCCGCTGCGAGCGGCGCCGGTCCGCCGAATCGCGGATCGTCGCGCGTGTAGACCGGATCGCCGACGAGCAGCGCGGAGGGATCCTGCGGCGCCTCTCGCAGCGGTTCGCGCAGCAGCAGCCAGGTTGCCGGCAGCAGGGCGAGTTCGTGGCGTTCGAGCAGATAGGCCGGCGCGTCGCCGCAGCGCAAGGCAGCGAACGGCAGCCCGTCGAGCGCGGTATCGCTGACGATGAGCACGCGGCGCGTGACGACCTGTGCGGCGATGGGCTGCCAGATGCGTTCGCAGGCCAGCGCGAGATCGCGTTTCCAGTCGCGGCTCGCTGCGCCGTCGGCACCGAGCGCGGCGCGCGCCTGCCGCACGGCCGCGGCGAGCTGTTCCTCGGGCGCGAGCGCGACGGCGTCGAAGGTGTCGCGACGCACGACCCAGGCATAGCTGGTCCGCGGCAGCGTCCGATACACCACGAGCGTCGCGTCGTCGGGCAGCGCGCGCTGCAGCTGCGCGAGTTCCAGCGGTGCGGCCGAGCGCGCGGGCTCGACGCCGGCCGTGGCGTCGAGTGCGCGCAGCTCGGCCCAGTCGGCCGGCCTCGACGCGACGGATGTCGGCGTCGATGCGGCGGCGCCGTTCGTCCGTCATGGTCTCCTGATGCCGCCACCGCGTCAGTGCGAACGCGGCGAGTTGCGCGAGCGCGCGTTCGCGCTGTGATGCGACAGCGGCGTCGGTCGCCGCCGGCAGCGGCATCGCATCGAGCCGGCTGCGCAGGCTGCGTGCCTGGAACGCGGCACTGAGCTGCAGCGCTTCGGCCGCGCGGCGATGACGGCCTTGCGCGTCGACGTCTTCCATCAACAGCGAGATCAGGCCGATCTGCGCGTCGCGCTGGCCGGCGAGGAACAGCGCGCGCTGCTCGAGATCGTAGACATAGGAACCGGCCCGCTCGGTCGCCGCGATCGCATCGCGGTAGGCGGCTTCGGCGTCGGCGCCACGCTTTTGCGCGCGCAGCGCATCGGCACGCAGCGTCTGCGCGTCGATCTGCTGCACCGGCGTGAGCCAGTCGGATGCGAGCGCCGCCTCGGCGTTGCGCTGCGCCTGCGCCGCACCGCCGCGCCGCAGTTCGCCGAGGCCGAGTTCGACGCGGGCGCGCTCGCGCAGGTTCTTGCGGTCGAGTCCTTCGCTCGCGTCGAATGCCTGCTGCGCGGTTGCGAACGCGGCGTCGAACGCGCCGCTGCGCCGCAGGATGCGCGCGGCACGCAGGCGGCTTTCGACGACGAGTTGCGGCCGGGATGCCGCGGCCTGCGCCGCGACGATCGCGCGTTCGATCGTCGCGCGCGCATCAGTCAGTCGTCCGTCGTCGAGCTGCGCCTCGGCGAGCCGCGTCAGTGTGGCCACGGTTTCGTCGGGACGGTTCACGCGCGCGACGAGATCGAGCGCTCGCTGCTGCAGATCGACCGCGAGCGCGGTCTCGCCGAGCAGTCCCTGCACCGAGCCTTGGTTGCGCAGCGCGCGCACCTGGCCGAACGGATCGTCCTCATAGGCCGCGCCGGCGCGCTCGAAGCCGCGCACGGCATCGGACAGCCGGCCGCGCGCGAGCTGCACGAGCGCGATGTTGTTGAGCGGATCGGCGCTGCCGCGCCGGTCGGCGAACGATTGCGAGAGCGCGGCGGCCTGTTCGAACCGCGCGGCGGCGCTGTCGGTATCGCCGAGCAGCCAGTGCGCGCCGCCGAGATTGTTGAGCGCGATCGCGATGCGCGGACCGTCGCCGCTCGCCTGCGACAGCGCGAGCGCGTTTTCGTTGCACTGCCGCGTTGCCTCGGCACTGTCGTGTACCTGGCCCGCCAGACAGAGGTTGCTCTGCACGAGCGCGCGCAGCAGCGTGTCGTCGACGCCGTCCAGTGCGGCGAGCGAGCGCTTGAGCGGTGCAATCGCCGCCGCGCTGTCGCCGTCGTGGTAGTGGTGCATGCCGAGGTTGTTCAGTGCCGAAGCCAGCCGGCGCCGGTCGCTCTGTCGTTCCCAGAGCGGCAGCGCGCGCTCGATCGCGACGATGGCCGCCGCGCGCTGCGACTGCGCGCCGAATATGCGTTCCTGCAGCCCGACGCAGCGCAGATAGCCGTCGTCGTCGCTGGCCTGACGGCGCGCGGTGCACAGCGCAGCGGCAAGCTCCGCGGTCGCCGGCTCGCGCCGGCGCTTGCGATCGGCGAAGCGCTGCGCGAGCGCGCTTTCGTCGAGATCGAGCGCGAACGCGCGCGAGGCGGCCGCGTCCGCCGGAACCGGTTCGACGACGACCTTCACCGCTCCCGGCGGCGACCCGAGACGCGGCGCACGCAGCCGCAGTTCGCGCGGCGGTGTATCGCCGGCGATAGCAAGACGGTGCTCGCCCATGCGCAGGATGTCGTCGTCGGCGAACGGCAGCGCGGCCTCGCCGACGACGAGCTCGGCGTCGACGTCGATGCCCTGTTCGATCACGCGCACGCGCAGCGGCGGGCGCCCTGCCGGCGGCAGCGCGAAGCGCCGCGTCGCGCCGGGCTGCAGCATGACGGTCGCCGGATGCGAGTCCGGCAACGATTCGAGCGGTCCGGCCGGCGTCGCGATGGACGCGGCGCGCGCCGGCGGCGAAGCGGCGGCACGATTCGCCGGCGGAGCCGGCACCGGATCCGCCGCGAGCCATGCGCGCAGCGCCAGCGCGGCGGCGAGCAGGCAGGCAAGCAGGATCGGTCCGCGCAGGCGGCTGCGTTGGACGACGAGACGGGCTGGCGTATTCCGCATGCGGCGTTTCCCCCTGACGCGCGGTGCGTCCGCAAAGTGTACTCGCGGGGCTGGCCGGCCGGACCGGGCCGGACCGCAGCCAACGCGGGTTGCACGAAGCGTGCCCCGGCCCGGCTACAATCCGGCGCCATGCCTTCCTTCGACATCGTTTCCAAGCTCGATCCGCACGAAGTGTCCAATGCGGTCGACCAGGCCAATCGCGAACTCGACAAGCGCTTCGATTTCCGCGGCGCCAACGCGAGTTTCGAACTGGCCGAAAGCGTCGTGACGTTGCGCGCCGACGCCGAATTCCGGCTCAAGCAGATGCAGGAAATCCTGTTCCAGCGACTTGCGGCGCGCAGCATCGACGTGCGCTGCGCCGAGGCCGCCGATCCTGAGATCAATCTTGCCGCGGCGCGTCAAAAGGTCACGCTGCGCCAGGGCATCGACCAGACGCTCGCGAAGAAGATCGTCAAGCTGCTCAAGGACGCTGGCCTGAAGGTGCAGGCGCAGATCCAGGGCGACCAGCTGCGCGTCAACGGCAAGAAGCGCGACGACCTGCAGGTCGCGATCGCGTTTCTGCGCAAGAGCGAGATCGAGATGCCGCTGCAGTTCGACAATTTCCGCGACTGAGGCCGCCATGCTCGAGGTGACGCCGCAGATCCGCATTCCCGACGATGAGCTCAGCGAGAGCTTCGTGCGCTCGTCCGGCCCGGGCGGGCAGAACGTGAACAAGGTGGCCAGCGCGGTCGAGCTGCGTTTCGACGTCGCGCGGTCGCCGTCGCTGCCCGAGACGGTGCGTCAGCGCCTGCTCGCGCGCCGCGACCGCCGGCTCACCGACGACGGCGTGCTCGTGATCGCGGCGAACCGCTTCCGCGACCAGGGCCGCAACCGCGAGGATGCGCGCGCACGTCTCGCCGAAATCGTGCGTGCCGCGACCATCGTGCCGAAGAAGCGCATCGCGACGAAGCCGACCAAGGGTTCGCAGGAACGCCGGCTGCAGGAAAAGAAGACGCGTTCGGCGCACAAGCGCGAGCGCTCCAAGAGCTGGAAGGACGAGTGAGCGACCACGGCCTGCCTTACACCGGTACGCTGCCGCCGCAGATGCCGCAGTCGCCGCAGTCGCCGGTGCGCCGCTTCTTCGGCTGGCTGCTGCGGACCTGCGGCTGGAAGCTCGTCGGCCAGTTTCCGGATCTGCCCAAGCTCGTGTTCGTCGCCGCGCCGCATTCGTCGTGGTGGGACGGCGTCTGGGGCCTGATGTTCAAGGTCGCCGTCGGTCTGGACGCGTCGTTCATGGCGAAGAAGGAACTGTTCCGCGGGCCGCTCGGATGGCTGCTGCGCCGGCTCGGCGGCATTCCGATCGAACGCAGCGCCGCGCACGGCGTCGTGGAGCAGATGGTCACGCGGTTCGAAGGCAGCGACCGGATCTGGCTCGGTATAGCGGCCGAGGGCACGCGCAAGGCCGTGAC
>CAMLLF010000214.1 GCA_946480705.1 uncultured Lysobacteraceae bacterium
CGACCGTTCAAGCTCGACGACGTGCGCGAGGCGCTGTCCGAAGCCGGCGTCAGCGGCATCACCGTGACCGAAGTCAAAGGCTACGGCCGGCAGAAGGGTCACACCGAGCTCTATCGCGGCGCCGAATACGTCGTCGACTTCGTGCCGAAGATCCGCATCGAGGCCGCGGTACCGGACAACCTCGAAGACATCGCGATCGAAGCCATCACCGCCGCCGCGCGGACCGACAAGATCGGCGACGGCAAGATCTTCGTGCTCGAACTGCAGCACGCGGTGCGCATACGCACCGGTGAAACCGACGACGACGCGCTCTGAGGGGGACACCATGATGATTCCGAACTTCGCTCCACGCGCGGCACTGCTGCGCGCCGCCGCGGCCGCCGTGCTGATCGGCTTCGCACCCGAACTGCTGGCACAGGCCGCTCCCGCGCCGAACAAGGGCGACACGGCCTGGCTGCTGGTCTGCACGGCCATCGTGATCTTCATGACCCTGCCCGGGCTCGGCCTGTTCTACGGCGGCCTCGTGCGCTCGAAGAACATGCTGTCCGTGCTGATGCAATGCGTGCTCGTGTTCGCGCTCGTCGCCGTGCTCTGGAGTCTCTACGGCTACAGCCTCGCGTTCACTTCGGGCAATGCGTTCTTCGGCGGCTTCGACCGGCTGCTGATGAAGGGACTGACGCCCGAAGCCAACGCGGCCACGTTCTCCAAGGGCGTGGTCGTGCCGGAACTCGGCTACTTCGCGTTCCAGGCCGCGTTCGCCTGCATCACCTGCGCGCTGATCGTCGGCGCGTTCGCCGAGCGCATCCGCTTCGCCGCGGTACTGGTGTTCACGGTGCTCTGGTTCACCTTCAGCTATGTACCGATTGCGCACATGGTCTGGTTCTGGCCCGGCCCGGACGCGTTCACCGACCAGGCCGCGGGCGACGCAGCGACGGCCGCCTCGGGTTTCCTGTTCAAGCGCGGCGCGCTCGATTTCGCCGGGGGCACCGTCGTCCACATCAATGCCGCGGTGGCCGGCCTCGTCGGCGCATGGCTCGTCGGCAAGCGCATCGGCTACGGGCACGAGGCGATGCGCCCGCACAACCTCGCGTTGACGATGACCGGCGCGGCCATCCTCTGGGTCGGCTGGTTCGGCTTCAACGCAGGTTCCGCGCTGGAAGCCAACGGTGCGGCGGCGCTCGCATTCGTCAACACGCTGATCGCGCCGTGCGCGGCGATCCTCGCGTGGACCCTCGGCGAGTGGCTCGGCAAGGGCAAGCCGTCGATGCTCGGCGCGGCGTCGGGCGCCGTCGCCGGCCTCGTCGGTATCACGCCTGCGGCTGGTTTCGTCGGCCTCGGCGGCGCGCTCGCGATCGGCTTCATCGCGGGACTGGCCTGCCTCTGGGGCGTCACGGGCCTGAAGCGGCTGCTGCGCGCCGACGATGCGCTCGACGTGTTCGGCGTGCACGGCGTCGGCGGCATCGTCGGCGCGCTGCTGACCGGCGTGTTCGCCGCACCGTCGCTCGGCGGCACGGGCATCTACGACTACGTCGGCAACAAAGTGGCCGAGAACTATTCGATAGGCAGCCAGCTGCTCGTGCAGGGCACCGGCGTCGCCGTCACGGTGATCTGGTCCGGCGTCGTCGCGTTCATCGCGTTCAAGCTCGCGGGACTGCTGACCGGCGGCCTGCGCGTGCCCGCCGACGAGGAGCGCGAAGGTCTCGACATCACCTCGCACGGGGAGTCGGCATACGACCGATAGCGGGAATCGGGAATCGTCAGAGCGGAGCGGGACAACCCTCCCCTTCAAGGGGAGGGCTTCAAGCTCGAAGCTACAGCGGCACGCGCCGCAGCAGGATCGGCGCGAGCCTCGCACCGTCTCGCAGCGTCTCGGCCTTGTCGTCCCATTTCCAGATCTGACTATTGGCAATGTACACAAAGCCGTCCGGCGTCAGCGCGCCGGTGGTCGGTTCGTTGAGGTCGACGATGGCTGATTCCAGCGTCTCGACGCGCGTGATCGCCGCACCGTCGGCGGACAGACGCGCGCGCAGCACGCGGCCGGCGCCGAAGCCGTTCTGCACGCCGATCAGGTCGCGGCCGTGCAGGTACAGGCCGTCGTTGCCGCCGACCGCGGCGCCCTTCGGCGTCGGCAGCAGCTGGGCTTTTGCATCGGCGATGCCGATGCGGCTGATGCCGTTGTAGACCGCGACGTAGAGCGCGTCGCGCGCGTCGTCGCAGACCACGCCGTTGGCCGCGATCAGATGACCCGGTTCGGTCCACAGATGCAGCGAACCCTCGCCCGGACCGGCGCGGAAGATTCGGCTCTGGTCGCTGTCGCTCGCGAACACGCGGCCGTCGCGCATCACGCAGAGGTCGTTGAGAAAGCCCGCGTCGTTCGCCGGCAGGCGCGCGAGCTCGCGGCCGTCGGCCAGCGACAGCTGCAGCACGAACGGCTTGGCCGTACCGGCCTCGCGCAGACGCGTCGTCGGATCGATCGCGGCATAGAGCGATTCCCCGTCGGGCGACACGGTCAGGCCGAGCACCACGACCGGATCCGCCGACGACCAGAACGGCTCGACGCGGCCACGCGCATTGACGGCGTGGATGCGGGCGGCGTTCAACGCGCCGATCAGGAACCGTTCGCGCTTCGCGTCGAAGGCAAGACCTTCGGGCACGAGCCCGGCGACATTGACGAGCAGTGCACGCTGGCCCTGCGCGCGGCGCGTCTGCTGGCGTTGCAGCTTCGTGCGGATCGCGCGGAATTCGTCGCGGCCGGCGAGCTTCGGAAAATCGCGCGGATTCACGCCGAGGTCCCAGCCGCGCTTGTGCAGCAGCGCGAGCCACTGCAGCGCGTCGTCGGCGAGGTCGTCCTCGGCGGAAAATCGCGCGATCAGATAGGCCAGGTAATGCGCCTGCGGCTGTTCGTCGTAGCGCTTCGTCAGCGCGGCGATCGCATCGGCGTGTTGCGTCTGCGGCGCCGGGACTGTCGGGGACGCAGGCGCCTGTGCCAACAGCGGCGCCGCCGGCGCGAAGGCCAGCAGCGCGAAGAAGAGTCTCGACAGCACGCGGTACTCCGGATCCGGCACGGACGCCGAACGTAGCCGGTCCGCGGGCGCGCGCTCAAGCACCGGCATTGCGGCGATGGCGGCCCGCCCCGCCATCGCTGCAACGCGGCTGTGCAATCAGGGAATCTCCAAGACGGCCGGAACGGCGCTTTTTCAGCGTCGCCGAATCCGGCACAGGTCGGGACTCATCAGGGCGCCGCGAGCACGAAGTTGTCGAACACCGCGCTCGTGCCGGCCATCTTTTCGCCGATGACGACGAGGCCGCTGCGGCCGCCGCCGAGTTCCGCATCGCGCGCTTCGATCGTGCCGCCGTTCTTGGCGCGCAGGCGCAGCACGTCGCCCTTGCAGTCGACCGTGAGCCGCGTGTCGACGCTGCCGGCCATGATGCTCTTGACCTTGCCCTGGGCCAGCGGCGTGACCTTGCCGTCGCGGATCTTCGCGATGACGAGGACCGCGTCGCCGCGCGCGAGGAACGCATAGAAGTTCTGGTGGTCCTGGAAGCGGCAGGCGAGGCCGCCGGCGCCCGCGCCGATGCCGGCGTAGAGGAACATGTCGGATTCGAGGTGCACGTCGCCGCCGGCCGCCTGGCGCGGCGCCGGGATGAAACCGAACGCGTTGTCGTGCACCGGCGTCATCTGATACTGGCCGCTGTCGGTATAGACCGCGAAGCCGAGGTCCCGGTCGGTCGTCGCGGCCTTGTTCTGCCAGCCGCTGGCGGGGTTGGCGAAGTCATCGCGCATCAGCTCCCCGGCCGAAGCCGTCGTCGCCGCCAGCGCCAGGAACAGGGGCAGGGCTTTCGCGTACATGGTGGTGCTCCGTCGACGGCACGATGCCGTCCTCGCGATCGCCGTACGCAGAAACGGACGCGTTTCTCCGCATGACGCAAACGGAGCCGGCCTTGCGTACGGCGATGCGAACCCACAGCGAGGAGACGAGTCATGCCTGCCTGGATGCTGCTGACGGCGACACTGGCGGCGTCGGCCGAACGGCCGCCGAGCCGCGCGAACCTTCTGATCGACCGGTCGGCCGAGGCCTATACCGTATTCACGACGATTCCCGCCGACGCGATGCCGCGCGTCGGTGCCCGGCTGCGTGGCCGCGTGGGCGTCGAACTCGCGGCCGATGCCGACCTCGACGCGAGCGTCGCCGCCGAGTGGCGACGGCAGGTCCGCCGCGACGACTACGCCGCGTCCGGCCTGCGCGGGCGCCTGCCGGCGCTGCTGCGCGAGCTGCCCGGGGCACCGCTAGGGCTGACCTGGAACGGCGGGATCGCGGTGACCTACGGCGACTGCCGGCATGCGGAACGCGAATTCGCGCGCTGGCGGGCGGCGCCGCAGGACTACGCGCCGCCGGCGCGCGATCCGCTCGATCCGGCACATCAGCTCGGCCGTTGACCCCTGCGGCCACGATCCCGGGTTGCGACGCCGGCACGCCCGCGCGGATCGCATCCCGGCTTATGCTTGCGCGCATGGACGACACTGCCGACATCACCGGTTGGATCCGCAACTGGCAGGACGGCGATGCGCGCGCGCGCGATCGCGTGTTCGGCCAGCTCTATCACGAACTCAAGCGGCTGGCCGCGGTCGTGCTGCGCAGCGAGGCGGGCCACGACACGCTGCAGCCGACGGCGCTGCTCAACGACGCGCTGATCAAGCTGATCGAGGCGCGCAACGCGCCGGCCGCCGAGGACCGCGGGCATTTCGTCCGCATCGTCGCGCGCGCGATGCGCCAGATCCTCGTCGACCGCGCGCGGCGCAAGCTCGCCGACAAGCGCGGCGCCGGCGTGGTGCCGGAATCCCTCGATGCCGGCATCGACATTCCGATCATGGCGAACCCGGCCGAACTCGTCGCGCTCGACGACGCGCTCGCGACCCTTGCCGAACTCGATCCGCGCGCGGCCAGCGTCGTCGAACTGCGCGTCTTCGCCGGACTGACGATCGACGAGACCGCGCAGGCCATGGACATCAGTCCGTCGTCGGTCAACCGCGAATGGGCGCATGCCTGCGCGTGGCTGAAGACGGACGTTTTTTCACACGTGAAATAGTCGGCGGAGAAAACGCGGCGCGATCGCGTACTGCGTGACGTGCGGCTCGCGCACGACATCCGGATATTTCCCATGACGTTTTCCCTGTGCCGCTGTTTCGGCACGCTTGCACTCGCGATGGCCGCGGCCACCTCGGCGGCGCACGAAGGCCCGCTCGATCCTTCCTTCGGTGACGGCGGCATGCGCGCCTACGGATTCCAGGCGATCGACGGAGGCAATAGCGATCAGGCCATCGTCGGCTGCGCGACGGCGAACGGAACCTTCACGGTGATGGGTTCGGCATCGTCGGAGCGGCGCATCGTGACGATGCGTCTGCTCAAGGACGGTTCGCTCGACACCGGTTTCAGCGCCGACGGCAAGGAGAGTTTTGTACTTCCCGGCACGTACACGCATTTCGCGCCGGGGCTGTGTCAACCCGACGGCCACATGGTTGCGGCGCGCTCGATCACGGCACCGGACGGCGAACAGCATCTGCAGATCTTCCGCGTGCTCAAGCACACCGGCCAGCTCGACGAGGGCTTCGGCAACGCCGGTGTCGTCACGATCGATCTCGATCAGTGGATTCCTGGACTCGACAAGGAAGAAATGCCGCTCGGCGTGAACGTGCTCGCCAATGGCGACCTGGCGGTCAGCGGACGCGTCGCTCTGCGTACCGACGAGGAGCGCGGCTTCGTCGTGCTGCTCGGTGCGGACGGCAGCGTGCGTCGCGTCGCGGCGGTGGCCAATCTGCGCTCGCGCACGGCGACCACGGTCGTGGACGCACCCGATGGTCGCCTCTGGGTGTTCGGTCAGAATGGCCGCATTCCGGGCGCCTATCGCGCGACCCTGAATCGCACGACGCTGGCCTGGGAAGCCGTGCTCGAATACCGCGCGCCGGCGAACCAGTGGGCCTTCGTCGGCAACGGTCGCGTCGTCGACGCGCAGACCGTCGTGCTGGCGGCCGGGGCCACGCCGATGGGAACCTGGAACACGTGGCCTCAGCTCATCGTATTCCGCGCCGCCAGCGTATCGGCGATTTCGTTGCCGCTGCCCGTGCTCGACGAGAAAGTGCTGTATGTCGATGCGACATTCGGCGGACAAGGTGTGACCGTGCTGCCGGGCCGGCGGGTACTGTTCGCCGCAACGGCCGAAGACGTCAGCATCAACACGGAGCTAGGCGTTCATTTCGCGATGGCGCAGATCGGCGACGACGCGGGCGGCGACCGCATCGATCCGTCGTTCGGTATCGCCGGTGCACAGACGGCCGCGTTCCGGCCGCGCAGCCCCGCGTGCGCGAGTGAGCCGCCGCTGCACTACTACGGCCGCCTGACGCTATGGCTGGACCGGCCTTCCTTCGTCGGTTCCGTGTACGCCGACTGCGACGGCAACGGCAGCGGATCTGACTATCTGGTCATGCGCCTGCGCAGCGGAAGTGATGTCGTACAGTAGTCCACGGGTAGAAAAAGCGCTGCGCGCGCGTACGCGCGCAGCTTTCGGCCGCGCGGCGCTCGCCGCGGCGTTGCTGCTCGCCGCGCCGTCGCCGGGCGCTGCCGCGCCGCGCGATGCGCTGAGCTGGCACGGCCTCGGCGCGCTCCGCGTCGGCATGAGCCGGCGGCAGTTCGACGCGATCGGGCTTGCCCTCGAACCCGCGGGCGACGGCGCTGCAGATCCCTCGACCCCGACCTTCAACTGGAGCGGCTGCGTGGAGCTTCCGCTACGCGGCTCGCCGCAGACCACACTCATGTTCGAAGATGGTCTGCTCGTGCGCATCGCCGTCACCGGTTCGCAGGCGGCGACACGCGCGGGCATCC
>CAMLLF010000215.1 GCA_946480705.1 uncultured Lysobacteraceae bacterium
TCCTGCGGCCGCTCGTAGGCGAGCAGTGCGACTTCCGCGCGCACGCTGTCGTCGCCCGCCGCAAGCACGGTGCCGGGCTTCAGCGGCGTGCCGCGCTCGGTCGCCGCGACGCGCAGGCGCAGCGGCGAGGCCGGACCGGCCTGCGATTCCAGCGACGGATCGTAGAGCGCGAGACCGTCGACGCCGCCGGCCCAGACGCGGCCCTGCGCATCCACGTAGCTCGCGCGATTGAATTCGAGTCCCGGCAGGCCGTCTTCCATGCCGAAGCGCGTGATCTCCGCGAGCAGCGGCTCGTCGGCGAGCGCGTCGACGAAGGTGTAGCGCGTGACGCCGTCGGAGCCGAACACATAGAGACGTCCCGCACCGTCGACGGCCTGCTGATAGATCTGTCCCGCGGGCCGCGCCGCGGCCGGCAGGCGCACGCAGCGCGGCGCGCGGCCGAGATCGACGCGCACGATGCCGGCGCGGCTCGCGACCCAGAGCGCGCTGCGCTTGCCGTCGCGATGCCGTTGCATGTCGAGCAGCTCGGGACTCGGCAGGCAGTCCTTGGGTACCGCGTGCCAGCCGTCGTCGCCGCGCCATGCGAGGCCGCCCGACGTCGCGGCCCAGAGACGTTCCGTCGCGTCGTCGCCGGGCGCGAGCAGCAGCTTGCGCACCGTCGGCGAACCGTCCGCGAGCGGCAGGCGTTCGGGCGTGATCGTGTCGCCCTGCAGTCGCGCGAGTCCGTGCCGCGTCGCGATCCAGACGAGATGTCCTTCGCGCGTGTCCTGCGCCGCGACGTCGAGCACCGTGAGCCCGGGCAGCGCGCTGTTGTCGGCGCTGAAATGCCGCAGCGCGCCGCGTTCGAGGCCGATCAGTCCCTGGTCGGTCGCGAGCCACAAGGTCGCGCCGTCGCGCTGCATCGCGAACACGGTGCTGCGCTCGTAAGGCTGCGGCAGAAAACGCTGCCACGCACCGCCCATCCAGCGCGCCGGCCCTTCGACCGTGCCGATCCACGGCGACGTGACGCCGTCGGGAAACTGCGCCTGGCCGACGCCGAACACGACGCGGTGCGGCAGGCCATGCCGCTCGTCGAGCGCAGCCCAGCGGCCCGGCTCGCGGCGCACGACGCCCGAGGACGTCGTGCCGAGCCACAGCACGCGATGGGTCGCCGTGTCGCCGGTCTCGATGAGGCTGCGCACACCGTCCTCGGGCAGGCCCTCGGCACGCGTGACCAGGCGCACGCGGCCGTCGTCGGTGATTTCCGCGAGCCCCGCGCGCGCCAGGCCGACGCGCAGCACCGGCGTGCCGTCGCGCTCGCGGCTCGGCAGCAGCGGCGCGGCGGTGCCTTCGGGAAAGCCCGTGCCGGCGTCGTAGACGACGAGGGCATCGGCGGTCAGTCGCGCGAGTCCGCGCCCGGTGCCGATCCACAGATCGCGGCTGTCCTTTCCGCCCCAGTGCGCGAGCCCGCGGACCGCATCGTTCGGCAGTCCGTCGCGCTTGCCGAGGTGCCAGTCCGACAGCGTCGCCGCGCCGTCGGGATCGTCGAGCCGGTACAGGCCGGCCTCGTTCGTGCCGATCCAGAGCGCCGGCCCCGCAGGCCCGTCGCCCGCGAGCATCACCGCGACTTCGAGCGAGGCGGTCGCCGCGAGCAGCGTGCAACCGTCGCGACCGCAGCGATACACGCCGCGCGGCGTGCCCGCATAGACGCCACCCGCGTTGCGCGCGAGCAGGGCTTCGAGCGGCAGTTCCAGCGGCAGGCCGCCGATCGATTCGACGCGGCCGTCGTCGCCGCGGCGCCAGAGACCGACGCTGTCGGTGCCTATCCACAGCGCGCCGTCGTCGGTCGCGGCCAGATGTGTCACATAGGGCCGCACGCCCGCGCGTTCGGGCAGACCGATGCGCGCCCAGTGCCGCCCGTCGAACTGCGCCAGACCGTCCTCGGTGCCCGCATAGACATAGCCGTCGCGATCCTGCGCCAGCGCGTTGATCGTGTTCTGCGGCAGGCCGTCGGCCGTGCTGTAGCGGCGCAGCGCGATCCAGTCGAGCCGCTCTCGCGCCGTCGGCGCCGGCCCGTCGACGCGCGGCGGCACGGCCGCCGCGAGCGCCGGCAGCAGCAGCGCCGCGAACGCGGGCAGCCAGCGCTCAGGCCGCGGCCGGCGTCGCATGCCGCTGGTCCAGCGCCGCACGGATCACCTCGACGCCCGCATCGTTGCGATGCGCGCGTTCGCTGAGCACGCGCCGGAATCCGCGTGCGCCCGGCAACCCTTGATACAGGCCCAGCAGATGCCGCGTGATGTGCTTCAGCGCCGTGCCCTGCGCGAGTTCGGATTCGATGTACGGCAGCAGCCGCTCGATGATCGCGTCGCGGTCGGGCAGCGGCTCGCCGTACATCGCCGCCTCCGCGCGCGCGAGCACGTACGGATCGTGATACGCCGCGCGGCCCAGCATCACGCCGTCGACGTGCGCCAGGTGCTCCTGCATCGCCTCCACCGTCGTGATGCCGCCGTTGATCACAATGCACAACTGCGGAAATTCCTTTTTCAACGCGTATACGCGCTGATAGTTCAGCGGCGGAACCTCGCGGTTCTCCTTCGGCGACAGACCCTTCAGCCAGGCCTTGCGCGCATGCACGATCAGCACCTGCACGCCGGCTGCGATCATCTGCTGCGTGAACTGCTGCAGGTCGTGATAGTCGTCCTGCTCGTCGACACCGATGCGGCACTTCACCGTCACCGGAACGCGCACCGCCGCGCGCATCGCCGCCACGCAGTCGCCGACCAGCGCCGGCTCGCGCATCAGGCACGCGCCGAACCGCCCCGACTGCACCCGGTCCGACGGACAACCGACATTGAGATTGATTTCGACATAGCCCGCCTCCTCGCCCATGCGCGCCGCCTGCGCGAGTTCCGCCGGCTCCGACCCGCCGAGCTGCAGCGCGACCGGCTGCTCGAACGCGCTGTGCCGCAGCAGGCGCGACCTGTCCCCGTGCGCGAGCGCCGCCGACGTCACCATCTCGGTATACAGCCGCCCGTGCGGCGTCAGCAGCCGGTGGAAGTACCGGCAGTGGCGGTCGGTCCAGTCCATCATCGGGGCCACGGTCAGGCGCCAGGGAGTCGTATCGAAGGATTCGGTCATCGTCAACGCATCGAACCCATCCCGGCACGACGGTTCGTCGCACGGGATGCTGGGATAAGGGTTGGGCAACGCGGCCGGAATGATCGACCGTGCCGCGCCATCATCGCATGGCGCCCGATTGTCACGTTAGGCTGGTGGCCCCTAAACCGGAGTTCGACCCTGGGCCTCGCGCTGTACGCGGACTTCCGACGCGCGTCCACGCTGGCCGCCGACGAGGGTGCAGTGGAGTTCTGCTAGGTCGAGGCGGCGTTCTGATCACTACACTTCGGGCCCGGCACCCGCCGGACCCGAAGCGCTTTCCCACGCGAACGATCAGTTGCCCAGCAGCACCAGCCAAGGCACGTCATTTTCCACGTTTACCCAAAGCTGCGTCAGCGGCAGCGGCGCGTCGGCGCTCAGGCTGAAGGCCTGGGTGCCGTTGACGGTGAGGAACGCGTCGTTGCGGTCGGCGGCGGTCTGCCAGGCGAAGGACAACAGGCGCTGGTCGAGGTCGACGGCCTGCCACGGTGAACGGACGTGCGTGCCGATGCCGTCGGTCGTCACGGTGCGCAGGGCGACGTTCTGGCCGAGGCGTGCGAGTTCGAGCGTGAACAGCACGCGGCCGTCGGCGGCGCGGCCGCTCGCGATCGTGGCCGGCATCAGGCTCAGCCGGCCGAGCAGCGTCGCGTCGATGCGCAGGCTGGCGGTGACGAAGTCGCGGCCGTCGCCGATGACGCTCGGGAACAGCGTCGACGTACCGTCGAAGCCGTCGCGGAAGATCGACACGACGTCGGTGTCGGTCGCCGAGTTGTTGGCCGATACCGGATCCGATCCGGACGACAGCGCGACCGACGCGGTATTCACGATCAGGTCGTTCGCACCCGTTGCCATCACGGTCGCCGAATACTGGTAGGCCGCCTGGCTGCCCGACGGCAGCGTGGCCGTGTCGGTCAGCGTGTTGCCGCTGCCGCCTGCGCAGGACGCGCCGGCGGAAGGCACGCAGGTCCAGGCGCCGCCGCTCAGTTGCGCCGGCAGCGCGTCGGTGACCGTGGCGGCTGCAGGGCTCGGCCCGGTGTTGGTCACGGTGATGACGTAGGTCAGCGCGGATCCCACGGTGACGAACTGGCGGTTGTCGCTGAGCGTCAGGCCCACGTCGGCCACGACCTGCACGGTGCTCGTGTCGGTTGCCGAATTGTTGGCCGGCGTCGGATCGGTCGCGCCGACCGGTCCGCTCACGGTCGCCGTGTTGGCCAACGTTCCCGTGGCGGTGCTGGCGATGCTGCAGACCGCGGTGTAGGTGACCGTGGCGCTCGACGGCAGGCTGACGGTGTCGTTGATGTTGCCCGAACCCGAACCCGTGCAGGTGCCGCCGGCCGCGCCGGCGCAGGTCCAGCTGCAGGTCAGCGCTGCCGGGAATATGTCGGCGACGGTTACGCCCGGCGCGGGATTCGCCGAGATGTTGATCGCCGTGATCGTGTACGTCGTCGAGCCGCCCGCGCTGACCTGGGTCGCGCCGTCCGTCACGGTGATCGACAGATCCGGCGGTGCCAGCACGGTGACCGTGACGGCCGTGGCCGGCGTGCTCGAGCAACCCGTGCTCGTCACGTCGACGCTGTAGTTGCCGCTCGCCGCGGCGACGTACTGCTGGCCGGTCGCGCCGCCGATCGGGTTGCCGTCGAGATACCACTGATTGCCGCTCGCGCTCGACGAAGTCAGCGTCACGCTGCCGCCCGCATAGAACGTGGTCGGGCCGCCCGGCGTGATCGTCGGCGTGGAGGGCGACGGGTTGACCGTCACCGTCGTGGTCGACGACGACGCGCTCGCGCACTGGAACTCGTTCGTCACCGTCGTCGTGTAATTGCCCGACGCGGTCGCAATGAAACTCTGCGACGTGGCACCGCCGATCGGATTGCCGCCGAGGCTCCATTGATTGCCGCTGGCGCTCGAGGACGTCAGCGTCACGCTGCCGCCGGCGCAGAACGTCGTCGGGCCTCCCGGCGTGATCGTCGGCGTCGGCGGCGCGATGCACGGATTCGTGAAGCACACCGTGACGTCGTTGAGCGTCGGCGACACCGCGCTGTCGGTCGTCGCGAAGTACGCGCGATAGCGCAGGTAGCGGTTGTTGTCGAACTGGCTCAGCGAAGCGCCGCTCGTCGTGAAGTAGGTTCCGGCCGTGCCGTCCGGGCCCACGAAGTTGAACGGGCCCGTGATGGAATTGCTCGCGGCGACCTGGAATTGCAGGCTCGTATTCGCCGGTACCGTCGCGTTCCACGACAGCGTCGACCACGTCGGCATGTGACCCGGTGCCGGGTTCGCGTCCTTGACCGACGAGGTCAGGTCGCCCGACGCGCGGAAGCCGGTATCCATGTACACCCTGAAGCCGCTGTCGGTGTTCACGCCGCCGGTCAGCGGAACCGACCAGACCGTTCCGCTCGTCGCGCCCGCAACGCGCGTGCCGCCGGCATAGACGTCCGCCCCCGCCGTGGATGTACCGCTGCGTGTCAGCGCATAGGTGCCCGGCGCCGGGTTCGCCGTCGGACGCACGGCGAACGCGTACTGCGTGCCCGCGTTCAGTGTGATCGGCACCGCGAGCGTCGCCGTGTGATACGCGTTCGCGCCGCTGTTGAATCCGGTGATCGTTGCGGTCGCGAGATCGGCACCCGTCGGCAGGCCGCCGCTGGTGGCGCGGATGCTCAGCGTCAGGTTCGGAATCGTGCCCGTGCAGCCGCTGCAGAACAGATTGACGTCGACACGCGTGATAAGCCCGGTGACCGACGGCGTGAACGTCTGGCCGCCCCAGGTCGCGACGGTGATGCCGACGCCGCTCGTGCCGAGCGTGCCGTTCTGCTGATCGACAACGGGACCGCCGGCCAGCGTGACATCGCCTGGCGTCGTGGTGAGGTCGACGTTCGTCAGCAGCCCAGCCTGGAAATCTGTCTGCGCCGTGTCGGTCAGGCAGGCGGTTTCCGGCGCCGAAGCCAGCGCAAAATTCTGCGTTGTGGTGTTTGAGTCAATGACCACAATGTTGCTCGCCGCGCCGTTCGTGCAGCCCGGGAAGCTCGCGCTGAGGCCGGGATAGGTACCGGCCGGAATCGACGTGAACGAATAGGCGCCGGAGGCGTCGGTCGTCGTCGTGCGGCTGCCGAGCGAGACGATCGCGCCGCTCAGCGGCGCGCCGCCGACCGCGGCGGTCACCGTGCCCGACACCGTGCCGCCCGCACCGACCGTCGTGCACGACGGATACGAGAACGAGCCGATGCGCGTCTGGTAATTGAGGCCGTCGGCCGCGTAATACTCGCCGGTCATCCAGAACGTGCAGCCGTCCGGGTCCAGGCTCATCGCGCTGTATTCGCCCCAGCGCGTACAGGTGACGCCCGCGCAGGTGCCGACCTGCGTGCCGTCGCCCTGCACGAGCGTCTGTTCGGTCTGGCTGAAGGTGTTGATCGGATCCGAAGCCAGGCGGCCGGCGTACTTGAGCGCCGGCTTGGTCGTGCTGCTCGACGTGGTGTAGCCGAGCGCCATGTCGCCCGCGCGGTTGATCGCCAGGCTCGGAATGAAGCGATGCATCACGTTGGCAGCGTCCGGATCCCAGGTCGCCGCCTGCGGCAGATTCGCAGTCACGCTGCCGCCGGTGACGTTCACCTGATACCAGCGCGACGCCGCGAAGCCCGTCGTGTTGGCGCGCCGGGCCGTGTGCGTCGCCCAGACCGATTCGGCGCCGCCGAGGTTCGTGTACTGCGCCTGCGCCATCGCGCGGATCTGTACGACATCGAGAT
>CAMLLF010000216.1 GCA_946480705.1 uncultured Lysobacteraceae bacterium
TTGCGGCGGTCGAGCACAGTGACGCTCACGTTCACGCGGCGCAGCGCCCGCGCGACGCCGTGCAATGGGATCTCTACGTCGTTGCCAACGTTCCGGTCGTCGCCGGCAGCCTCGTCCTCGACGTCGACGAGGGCGAAGGCTTCGCCGCCTGGAACGAGGTCGCCGACTTCTACGCGGCCGGACCCGACGACACCGTCTACGTCCTCAATCGCACGACCGGCGAAGTCCGCTTCGGCAACGGCCGCCAGGGCCGCATTCCGGTCGCGAATCCGGCGCGGCCGTCGAACATCGTCGCGCGGCGCTACCGCTTCGGCGGCGGCGCCGCCGGCAATATCGGCGCGAACGCGATCGACACGCTGCGCGGCGGCATGGCCGGCATCGACGCCGGCCGCGTGCGCAATCCGTTTCCGGCGTTCGGCGGCGCGGACGAAGAGTCCTTCGACGCAGTGACGCGCCGCGCCGCGGCAACGCTCAGGAGCAACGAACGCGCCGTCACCGTCGGCGACTTCGAGCTGCACGCGATCGCGGCGGGCGGCATCGCGCGCGCGAAGGCGCTGCCGCTGCACCATCCGCTGTTCGCCGGCATCGACGTGCCCGGCGTCGTCAGCGTCATCGTCGTGCCGCAGCCGCGCGACGAGACCGACCTCGCGCCGATGCCGACCGACGGCACGCTGCGCCAGGTCTGCCGTCATCTCGACGCGCGCCGCCTCGCGACGACCGAGCTGTACGTCATCGCGCCGCGCTACGTCGCGATCGTCGTCACCGCGACGCTGGTATGCCGCGACGACGCCGATCTCGCCCAGGTGCGCACGCGCGCGCAGGCCTCGCTGCAGCGCTGGTTCCATGCGATCGACGGCGGCGACGACGGCAGTCTCGACGCGCCGGGTTCCGGCTGGCCGTTCGGCGGTCCGGTGTATTTCTCGGTGCTGCTGCAGCGCCTGATGGTCGAGGGCGTGCGCCGCGTCGAGAGCGCGACGTTCACGCTCGACGGCCGCGCGGTCGATCCCTGCCGCGACGGCGCGATACCGGCGAATGCACTGCTCGTCGGCGGCGCGCACGCGATCGGCGTCGCCTACGAGGCGCGCGCGTGAACGCCGCGTTCCTGCCGCCGCCGGCGCGGCCGCCGCACGATCCGCTGCGGCTGCGGCTCGACCGGCGCGCCGGCTGGCGCACGGCGGCCGGCCCCGGACTGGTCGCCGGCGTCGACGTCTCCGCCGAAGACGGCACGCTGCGGCTCGCCGCCGCGCCCGGCAGCGGACGCCTGCTCGCCGAAGCGAGCGGCAGCTTCGGCGGCCTCACCTGGCCCGACCATCTCGCGCCGCTCGGCGACGGCCGCTTCGCGCTGCTCGACGCCGCGACGGGCCAGCTGCATCGCTGGGACGAATGCGGCTGCCGCTTCCTGCCGTGGCCGTGCCTGCGCGCCGGCGACCCGCGCGTGCCGGCGCAGGCCGGCGGCATTGCGCTGGCCTGCGACCAGCTGCTCGTCTGCGATCCGGCCGGCCGGCGCGTGATCGTGCTGCATCCGCAGTCGGGCGCCGTGCGCGCGGTATGGACGTCGCCGCCGTCGCCGCCGCTCGCGCAGCCGTGGACGCCGGTCGACGCGGTCACGACCGGCCGGCGCATCGTGATCGCCGATCCGGCGAACGGCGGCCTGCATGTGCTCGCGGCGCGCGGCGCGCACCGGCAGTTCGTCGGCGGACTCGGCGCCGTGCGTTCGCTCGCGGCCGACGCGCGCGGCAATGTCTATGTGCGCCGTGACGGCGAGGGCACCGTCGCCCAGGTCGACCTCGCGAGCGGAACCGTCGTTGCGACCTTCCTGCGGCCGGCCGAGATCGCCGCCCGCTTCGCGCGGCTGCCCGTCATCGTGCGCGCCGACGGATCGGTCGACCTGTCGCGCTGCTGCGCCGGCGGCGCGGACGCCGTCGTCGACGTGCACGGCGCCGCCATCGCCGCGCCGCTGCCCGACGCCGCCGAAACCTACGCGCCCGACGGCACGTGGACGAGCGAACCGCTCGACAGCGAAATCGCGCACTGCACCTGGGACCGCGTCGACCTGTGCGCGCACGTGCCGTCCGGCGCGACGATCGGAATCCACGCGCTGACATCCGAGCAGGTGATCGCTCCGGACGTGCTCGCATCCCTCGCTCCGGAAGACTGGACCGCGATCGGCGCATGGCGCACCGGGCCGCGCGAGACGCCGGAACGATCCAGCCGCGACTGGATGCTGCGCTGCCCGCGCGGCCGCTTTCTGTATCTGCGTTTCGTGCTGCAGGGCACCGGCGGCGAGACGCCGCGCATTGCCGCGGTCGAGATCGATTTCCCGCGCATCAGCCTGCGCCGCTATCTGCCGCAGGTTTTCGGCGCCGACCCGATCGCCGCGGAATTCCTCGACCGCTGGCTCGCCGTGTTCGACCGCGAATTCCGCGCGATCGAAAGCGTGATCGACCACCAGGCCGCGTGGTTCGACCCGCTCTCCGCGCCGACCGGCGACCGCCGCTGCGACTTTCTGCGGTTCCTCGCCGACTGGGTCGGCGTCGCGCTCGAACAGAGCTGGCCGGAGGCGCGCCGGCGCACCTTCCTCAAGGGGTTCGCGCGCGTGTTCCCGCGCCGGGGCACGGTCGCGGCGATCCGCGAAACGCTGTACCTGTTCCTGGGACTCGAACGCTGGAGCGACCACGCTCCCGCCCGCGCCGCGTGCGAGCCCTGCATCGCGCATGCGCGTCCGGCCTGGCGCGCGCCGCGCCTCGTGCTCGAGCTGTATCAGTGGCGCCGCGCGATGCTGCTCGGGCATGCGCGCCTGTCCGACAAGGCACTGCTGTGGGGCGAGCGCATCGCCGGCCGCAGCCGCCTGTCGGATCCGACCTCGGGAAACAGCGGCGGCGCGCAGCTCGGCGTCACCGCGCTCGACACGAGCCTCGATCCCGAACGCGACATTTTCCACACGTACGCACACCGCCTGTCGATCTTCGTGCCGGCGGCGCGCGTGCGCAGTCCGGTCGCGGCCGGCGCGCTCGACCGGCTGATCGCCGCCGAAACGCCGGCACACGTCGCGGTGACGCTGATCAAGGTCGAGCCGCGCTTCCGCATCGGCGTGCAATCGGCGCTCGGGCTCGACGCGGTCATCGGCGCGCGCGCGCGCGCGACCGCGCTGGATCTCGACGCGCTCGGCCGCGCGACCGTGCTCGGCGGCCGCGAGGACCACGGCCCCGCCTACCGCGCCGGCAACGCCCGGCTGGGCATGCAAACGATTCTGTGAGGACATGATCATGCCTTCCTGCAACCACCCGTCCTGTACGCCGCACGCCTGCCCCGCCTGCGCCGCGACGACGCCGCTGCGCAACCACTACTTCTTCGGCAAGCTGATGGACGTCGCGGACTTCGACGTCGAGCAGCAATACGTCGTCGACAAGCTGCGCCGCCACCACGCGCGGCTGCACGGCACAATCCGGCGTGCCGCGACCGCTACGTCGTCGTCGAACCGGGCAGTGCGCTCGACTGCTGCGGCAACGAGATCCTCGTGGTCGATCCCGAGACGGTCGACGTCCTCGCGTACGACGCCGTGCAGGCGCTGATCGCGCAGCCGGACGGACAGGACCACGTCCTGCAGCTGTGCGTGCGCTATCGCGAATGCCCGACCGAAGACGTGCCGGTGCTGTACGACGAATGCGGCTGCGACGACACGCGCTGCGCGCCGAACCGCATCCTCGAGTCGTACGCGTTCGACGTGCGTGTCGACCCGCCGCTGCCGCCGCCCGTCGCGCCGCATGCGCCGCGCCTGGTCTGGGACGCGACGATCGCGCTCGCCGGCGCGCATGCCGTCGCCGCGCACGCGCCGAGCCGGCGCCTCTACGTCGCCGCGGCGCTCGCGCCGTCCGGCGGGATCGTGCAGCAGTACGACCTCGAAACCGGCGCACCGGTCGCGCCGAAGACCTTCGCCGTCGGCGTGCTCGCGCTCGCCGCGAGCGCCGACGGCACGCGCCTGTTCGTCGTCACGCCCGGCGCCGCGGCCGACCCGCTCGTGCTGCACACGCTCGACACGACCTCGGCCGCTGCGTTCTCCGGCGCGGCGCTCGCGTCGGTCGACATTCCGTTCAGCGCCGGGAGTACGCGTGCGCGTCTCGCGCGGCTCGGCAGCGGCGAACTCGTTTCGTTCACCGTCAACGGTCCGACCACGTATTTCCAGGTGTGGACGACGGGCGGAACCGCCGCGGTCAAGGCCGGCTTCGATCTCGCCGTCACGGAAACGCTGCGCGACTTCGCCGTCGCGAGCGACGGCCGCATGCTCTACGCCGCTGCGGCCGCGGCGAACCTCTACGTCATCGACACCGGCGTCTCGCCGATGACCGGCAGTGCGATCGTCACCGATGCAGCCGACCTCGTCGGCATTGCCGTGATCGCGAGCACCGCGGCGGACCGGCTCGCATGGGTCGAAGGCGCGAGTACACATTGCCGCAGACGCCCGTCGCGTTCGTGCCCGACACGCTCGGCCGCTACGCCTATCTCCTGACGACCGACGGCACGACCGCTTCGGTGCGCAGTGTCGACCTGTATCGTTTCGCCAACGGCGAACCCGGTCCGCTCGGGGATGCCGTCGCGGTCGGCCCCGGCGGCATCGCCCTCGCACTCGACGCACGGCTCTACGCCGCGTACGCCGACGGCGTCGCCGTGTTCGATCTCGAAAGCACGCAGTGCGGCGATCATCTCGGCGCGCACGACTGTCCCGCCTGCGAGACGCCCGACTGCCTGGTGCTGGCGACGATTCAAGGCTGGCGTCCGGAACGCCGTTTCGAGGATCCGACGGTGCCGGCCAGCGATCCGCTGCAGGACGCCGCCGCCGGCATCGCACGCATCGACGATGCGCTCGGGCGGATCGTCGTACCGAGCGTCGCCGATCTCGCGCGCGCGGTCGCATGCCTGCTCGAACAGGCGCCGGCCGGCGGCGGCATGCAGGGGCCGCCGGGCGATCCCGGACCCGCCGGGCCGACCGGTCCTGCCGGCGCCACCGGTCCCACGGGTCCGCAGGGACCGACCGGGCCGACGGGGCCGGCCGGTCCGACCGGACCTGCAGGACCGACCGGACCCACCGGGCCGCAGGGACCGGCCGGTCCCGGACTCGATCCGGACTTCGTCCACATCTGCGGCATCAACTGGACGCATGGCCGCGCGTTCCCGCGCTCGCGCATCGAGGACGGCCTCGTCGTCGCGTTCGACGGCGAGGTGCGCAATGGCGACCTGACGCCGTTCTCGATCGAGATCCGCGTGCAGCACCAGGACGAGAACGTGACCTGCTGGTGCGAGCCCAGGGCCGTGACGCCCATCGGCGGCAGGCTCGACCAGCGCTGCAACCCGGACAGCGAATTCTCGCCGTCGCAGGATCCGGACGAACTCGTCAACGCGGTTCGCGTGCGCTTCGACGCCGGCGCGGTCGAGCGCGGCACGGCCGTGCGCGTGCGCGTCAACGGCGACTTCATCCGCGGCCGGCATCACGTGACCGGCGAGATGCGCGGCGTCGACGCCGATCACCTGCCCGACTGGCTGCCGGACCGCCGCACCGGCGACGGCATCGAGGGCGGGTCCTTCGAAAGCTGGTTCCTCGTCGAACTTGAGGACTGACGGAGTTGCCATGAACAGCATGACCGACCTTTATCGCCGCCGCCGCGCCGCGAGCGCGACGACCTGCGAGCCCGCACCCGCGCGCTGTTCGACCTGCGGCATGCTCGAATGCCTGTGCCGGCCGCGCTTCTTCGCGGGCCAGGTGCTGACCGCCGACGATCTCAACCGGCTCGACGCGTACGTGCGCGGCAAGAACCGCCTGCACAACCGGCAGCTGCATGGCTGGGGCGTCGTCAACGGGCTCGAAGTCACCTGCGGGCCGTGCGGCGACGGCGTCAACGTCAGCTGCGGCTACGCGCTGGGACCATGCGGCGAAGACATCGTCGTCTGCGACGCCGTGCGCGTGGACGTCTGCAGCCTGATCAAGGCGTGCAGGGCATCCGAGCCGCGGCAGCACTGCGACCCGTACAAGCCCGGCACGGAGCAGCGTCCGTGCGACGCGCTGCAGGAAGAATGGGTACTCGCGATCCGCTACAGCGAGACGCCGGCGCGCGGCGTGAAGCCGCTGCTGCCGCCGTCGGCCGACACCGGCGGCTGCGGGTGCGCCGGCGGCGCATCCGGCGGCTGCGGCTGCAGCGGCGGCTCCGGCGGTTCGTGCGGCTGCAAGGGCGGCGGAGGATCCTGCGGCTGCAGCGGCCCGGCGAAGCCGGTGCCGGCGAAACCGCGGACGGCGCCGGCACAGTGCGAGCCGTCCGTAATCTGCGAAGGCTATGCGTTCGAAGTGTTCCGTGCGCCCAAACAGAACGCCGACGACACGCGCGGCGACGCCGACTCGGAGATCCTGCGGCGCTTCGAGTGCTGCGCGCGACCGCTTCTCAAGGACGTTCCGCAGTATCCGCAGGACACGCCGGCGGACACGCCCGCCGGCTATCAGATCTGGTACCAGTACGCGCTGCAGCTGCGCGCGTTCCTGCTCAACCACCTCGCGTCGCGGCCCGGCTACCACTGCGCGCTGATCGCGCGGCTCGGCGCGATCGTCATCCCGCCGCCCGGCACGGTCGTCGTCGGCGGCGGGCAGACCTTCGATCCCGAAGCGCTGCAGGATGCGCTGCTCCTGCTCGTGATGGTCTGGATCGACGCGCTGCTCGCGTGCTTCTGCTCCGCGCTGCTGCCGCCGTGTCCCGAGCCGGCCGGCGACGTGCGCGTGCCGCTCGCCGTGCTGCACGTCACGTCGGACTGCCGCATCGACAGCATCTGCAACTGGACGACACTGCGGAAAATCGCGACGACGTTTCCGAACCTGCTCGTCAACG
>CAMLLF010000217.1 GCA_946480705.1 uncultured Lysobacteraceae bacterium
AAGGCGGGGTGTGGACGTACAGCGTTCACGAAGACGGCGATGGCGATGGCGTCCGCAACGACGACATCCTTCGCGGCACCGACCGGCTGATCGGGTTGATGAAGGACGAACTCGTTGCCAACGGGGTCGATCTGCGGATTCGCGCCGATCTGCGCGAGCAGGTGCTGCAGCCGCGGCCCGAGCAGGCGCGCCTCGGCGTCGTCGAAATAAGCCAGGTTGTAATCGAAGTGGAATTCGACCGGCTGGCCGCTGCCGTATTCCCAGACCGTCAGGGTCAGCGGCGTCGCGCTGAAGCCGTGGCTCAGATAGTTGAGGTGCGCGGCCTGCCCCGCGATCTCCAACGCGCTGTCGAGCTTCAGATAGTTGAACGTGACGTCGTAGAGGCTGCGGCCGCTGCCCGCGGCGCCGAGATCGCCCATGAGCTGGCCGATCGGATAGCGCTGGTGGCGGTAGTCGCCGCGCTGCGCGTCGGCGATGTCGCGCACGATCGCGTCGAAGCCGCGGCTCAGCGGCAGGTTGAGCACGAGCGGCATCACGCTCGTGAACACGCCGATGGTCTGCTTGTGCGCGCGCGTCTGACGGTTGTGCACCGGCAGACCGACGACGAGGCGGTCGTCGCCGTGGCCGAGCCGGAAACCCACGCTCCAGGCCGCGAGCAGCAGCTGCGGCACGCCGGTGCCGAGTGTCTGCGCGAGCTGCTGCAGCACGGCGTAGTCGTCGGGTTCGAGGCGCAGCGTTTCGCGCCCGCTCGGCACGGCGCCGCGCGCGTCGAAGCGCCGGCGATGGAACGGCGTCAGCAGCGCCTCGGGCATTTCCTCGATGCGCTGCCGCCAGTAGGCGCCGTCGCGCGCGAACTTCGCACCCTGCGCGTAGTCGGCGTCGTCGTACGCGATCTGCGTCCACGGCAGCGACGCGTCGGCGTCGGCGTCGAAGTAATAGCGGCCGAGCGCACGCGCGAGGTTCGCGAAGCCCCAGCCGTCGATCATCAGGTGATGCGCGATGACGCAGTACCAGAATTCATTGGCGCCGATCTGCAGCAAACTGGCGCCATACAGCTCCGCGTCGTGCGGTGCGATCGTTGCGCGGAAGCGCGCGTCGAGCCAGCGCCGCGCCGCGCCGGCCGCATCGGCCTCGGCGCTGAAATCCATGAGCGGCAGGTCGGTCGTGCGCACGGCCGACAGCGACTGGAACACGCCGTCGGCCGAGGCATGCACGCGGATGCCGAACGCGTCGTGCGACTGCACGAGACGCGCATGCGCGCGCTGCAGCCGCTCGACGTCGACGCGCGCCATGCGGATGTAGCCCCCGATGTTGTACCGCGGGCTGTCCGGCGCGTGCAGCTGGTCGAGATAGATATCCCGCTGGGTCAGCGTCAACGGAAACAGCGCGACGGAAGCGTCCATGGAAGTCATCGTCCGGGAGTTGCGTTCAGACCGCTTGCGCCAGCGGCAGCTCGATCACAGGTGTGCGCGGCGCCTCGTCGGCGCTCGCGATGCGGCCTTCGTTCATGACGATCAGCTGATCGGCGAGATCGAAGTAGCGGTCGTCGTGCGAGATCGCGATGACGGCTTTGCCGCGCGCTTTGAGTTGCGGAAGGATCTGGTGATAGAACACGGCCTTGAAGGTCGGGTCCTGGTCGGCCGCCCATTCGTCGAACAGGTACAGCTCGGCGTCTTCGAGGAACGCGATGACGAGCGCGAGACGCCGCTTCTGCCCGTCCGACAGCGACAGCGTCGAGAAGCGGCCGTCCTTGAACGTGACCTTGTGCTCGAGCGCGAGCGCCTTCAGATAACCGTCGATTTCCTGTTGCACGTCGCGGCCGTCGAGACCGAGCGCGCGCTCGAACAGGTAATAGTCGGAATAGATCGCGGCGATGCCGCGCCGGAAGCCGGCGAGGTTCGCGTCCGTCGCGGGTTCATCGTCGAATTCGAGCGCGCCGGCGCCGGGCCGGTAGTGCAGCGTGATCAGCTTGCTCAGCGTCGACTTGCCCGAGCCGTTGCCGCCGACGATGAAGGTGATCTCGCCCTTGCGGATCTCGAGATTCAGCGGGCCGACCGCAAAGCCCGGATCGCCGTTGCGGTCGGCGTACTGGTAGCGCACGTCGCGGAAGCGCAGCGTCTGCCAGCCGCGCAGCGCGCGGCCGTCCTGTGCGACGGTTTCCTGCGGAATCTGCGCGAACAGCTGGTTGAGCTTCTTCAGCGCGATCTGCGCCGTCGTGTACTGCGGAATGAAATTCAGCAGCGCGCCGATCGGGCCGGTCACGTACAGCAGCGCCATGATCACGCCGTTGAGTTCCTGGCGCGAGATCGCGTGGTGATTGACGAACACGAAGCTGACCGCGCCGATCACGAAGAACGTGATCAGGTTTCCGTAGTTGAGCGCGACGCGCATGATCGTGTGGCCGGTCTTGCCGGCGTCGCGCACGCGGTCTTCGTTGTCGCCGAGCACCGCGCGGAAATAGTCCTCGCGCTTGTCGTGATTGAGCTTGAGCTCCTTGGCGCCGTGCACGAGGCCGCGGATCGATTCGTGCAGGCCGTCCAGGTGCCGGCGCGCGCGCACGAGATAGCGGCGGCCGACGAGCATGGGCAGCTGGTAGGTGGCGATGCCGAACGCGATGCAGCCCATGACGAACCAGAACACGGCGGCATTGAGGTACAGCAGGAAGCCGAGCATGCCGATCAGCGTGACCGCGTTGGTCAGCAGATCCGGCAGCAGGCGCGCGCCGGCGATGATCACGGGCACGTCGGCGGTGATCGATGCGACGAGCTTCGCGTGACCGACGCGTTCGAGGTCGGCGATCGGCGCGTCGGCGATGCGCCGGTACATGCGCGTGCGCAGATCCGTGGTCACGTCCATCGACACGCGCGTCAGGATCACCTGCGACAGCGTGCGCGCGATCAGGATGAACGCGCAGACCGCGGCGAACAGCAGCGCGTACTTGTAGTTCGACACCTGCCACGAGAAGAAATAGCCGGTCTCGCTCTCGACGGTCGCGAACTTGCCCCTGTCGGGATCGAGCACGCTCAGCACGAGCGGAATGATCAGCGAATAGCTCGCGCCCGCGAGCGCACCGAGCACGATGGAGACGAATACCTTGTTCGGCGATTTCTCGGCGAACGATCCGAGCAGATTCACGGCGCACCTCCCTGCGCAGCGGCGGCCGCGGGCGTCAGCGTCAACGTGTCGACGCCGGCCGCGGCCGGGTCCAGCGAAAGGAATTCGAGATCGCGGAACGGCCGCACCATGTCGTCGTAGTGCGCGCTGACGACGTTGCCGGACTGGCCCGTCGAATTCATGTAGCGGTGCTCGACCTTGCCTGCGCCGAGCGCGACGACCTGGCGGAAGCCCGCGCCGAAGTCCTGCACGTAGCCGCGCGACTTGTCGAGCGAAAAGCTCGCGACGTTGACGCTGTCGGGCGAACCGCCGTTGCCGATGCGCCGCTCGAACACGGAACGCAGCACGTTGACGTCGCTGAACGGAACGTGGCGATAGACCGTCTCGTGCACGTCTTCCCAGGCCCAGTCGCCCATGGATTCGTCGCCGCGGAACTTCAGCACTTCCCAGAGCGCGTCGTTGAGCGAGGCGTCGATCGCGTCGTCGCAGGTCTCGCGCGCGGGCGTGGCCTGGTCGTCGCACCAGGCCGAGTCGCCGCCGGCGAGAATGCGGTCGACGGTATCGAGTTCCACATTGTCGGCGACGCCCTTCATGTAGCGGCTCTCGCGCTCCTTGTTCCAGAAGCCGCGCAGGTCGTCGCTGAGCAGTTCGCGGCGCAGCTCGCGCATCCAGGCGTTGAAGATCGTCGCGGCGCGGCTGTCGCGCGCCATGTCGCCGTTCCAGGCGCGCAGCAGATCGAACGCGCGGCGCTGTTGATCGTTGTTCGGCTCGTGCTTCAGCAGCCGCGCGAGCAGACGCTGCGCCGGCGCGCTGCGCGTGTCGGCCTGAATGCGTTGCATCGCGGCGACATCGAGCGTGCGCCCCGCCGACACGGCCTCGCGCAGCAGCGCGGCGATGCGCTCGGCGCGTGCCGGCGAAGCCCAGTCCTGCGAGATCAGCCAGGGATAGTCGTCGCCGACGGGTTTCTCGTTCGCGCTGACGAGAAAGCCTTCCTCGGGGTTGTAGCGGCGCGGCCACCGGTCGAACGGAATCTCGCCGGTCCAGGCGTAGTCGTCGTTCCAGCCCGGCACCGGCAGGGTGCCGTCGCCGTTCTTGCGCACCGGCATGCGGCCGGCCGCGATGTAGCCGATGTTGCCGGCGCTGTCGGCATAGAGCAGGTTCAGCGCCGGCGCGACCTGCGACTTCAGCGCCTGCTGGAACGAGGTCCAGTCGCTCGCGTAGTTCAGGCCGTAGAACGCTTCGTAGGACGTGTCGCCCGGATCGAGCGCGGTCCAGCGCAGCGCGGCGGGCTGCTCGAACACGTCGAACATGTCGCTGACGATCGGGCCGTGACGCGACTCGCGCACGCGGACGTGCAGCGGCTGCAGCGGGCTGCGCAGGAACGAGGGAAAGTCCTGGCGCACCGTGATGTATTCGTCGCGCACGACGAAGGCTTCGGGCTTGCCGTCGACGAGATAGCGGCCGGCATCGGCAGCGTCGACCTGTTCGAGATACAGATCCTGCGCGTCGGCCATGAGATTCGTGCCGCCCCAGGCGACGCTCGCGTTGCGGCCGAAGATCACGACCGGCAGACCGACCAGCGTCGCGCCCTGCGCGTCGATGCGGTCGCCCTTGATCGAGGCCATGTACCACAGCGACGGAATCTGCAGGCCCAGGTGCGGATCGTTGGCCATGAGCGCCGCGCCGCCGGCGCCGAGCCTGCCGCTGACGACCCAGGCGTTGCTGCCGACGTAGCGTCCGCCGAGATGCAGCTGCGTTTCGAGCGAATCCTGGAAGCGCGCGAAGGCGGCGAAGCGGGCAACATTCGCGGGGTCGAGCGCCGGGACCGTCGACGGCGGCGCACCAGTCGGGAACAGCAGGGCGAATTTCTCGCGATCGACGACCTGGCTCACGAGCAGGCGCTCGACTTCGCGCCGGTAGTTGCCGCCGAGGTTCAGCGCGAACACCTTGATCCACGCGAGCGAGTCGTACACCGTCCAGGGCTCGGGCGCGATGCCGAGCATGCGGAACTCGACCGGCAGCGCGGCGCCGGAGGCGATCCAGGCATTGATGCCGTCGCTGTAGGCCTGCAGCGAGCGCTGCGCATCCGGGCTCAGCGCGCTCCAGGCCGACTCGGCCGAGCGGCGCAGTCCGAGCGTGCGAAACCAGATGTCCTGGTCGATGCTCGATTTGCCGAACACTTCCGACAGGCGCCCCTGCGCGATGCGCCGCTGCAGTTCGAGCTGCCAGAGACGGTCCTGCGCGTGGACGTAGCCCATGGCGAAGAACGCGTCGGCGTCGCTGCGCGCGACGATGCGGGGCACGCCCTGCGCATCGCGCACGATGCTCGCCGGCCGGGCCAGGCGCGGCACCGCAACGTTGCCGGAGACCTGAGGCAGGCTTTGCCGGAGCTGCCATCCCTGATGCGCGATCAGCGCCAGCACCGGGAAAACCACGAACACGACGAGCCGCGAAACCAAGGGGAATTTCCGAAACATCCCGAATCCTTGCGAACGAACATTCATGACCGCCCACGAGGCAGCTGACGACGTGCCGCACGGACAGTCGCCGACCTCATGGCCTTTCATGCCGGGGGATGGCGCTCTCCCTTCCTGGAAGTCGCCACACGGCATCTGGGAACCGCAAAAATGCTATGTATACAACGCTGCGAAAATTCCCGGTCGCAAGACCGGCTGCACCGATGGTGCGTGCGGCAGCCGCCGCAGAATCCTCCACAGGAGCGCCGCCGATGCGTCGTCCTGCTGCGCCCGTGTCCCCCGACCTCGGGCCGCCCAGCAACCTCTACAACATTTTAACTAATCGCACTACTTGCCAATTACACAGTGCGACTGATGCATTGCACAACAATCCCGCAATCTACGGGGCGGCGATATTGCACAGAATTAATCCCTGTGTCGACCGCCCGGAGACTGCCCTGGAAATGCTGCGGACGATTGACAGCAAAATGAATCAAGCGTTCGCAACACGGGGCAATTTCATGAAAATCAACGCACTGTTCCAATAGGAAATCGTTTTCCCATTACCCGAACCTGCATTTGGATATGCGATCAATCGCCGCATTTTCCCGACGAGCCGACAATCTCCGCCACATCCGTCGCAGCGTGCGAGACGACGCGAAGCGACTGCAGCAACACGCCTGAGAACAGTCGCTTAGCGCGACGCGATCGGGCTTGTCTCCCAGAAACGTCGATCGGTCGCCAAAACCGACATCGCCGCGAAACTTTTTTTTCGAAACTGTGGAAAAAAGTTCTGGACGGCGCAGGGACAGTTATGGCACGCGCGCGTCACTCGGCGCGCGACGGCGGAACGGCTCGCGCGGGATTCGGCGGCCTCGGCCTTTTCCGGAGATGTCGCGGCGGCGGCCAGGCGCGGCGCAACTGAAGCCGCATCCGGGCAATGCGCGGCAGGCGCCGCGATCGGTGTGTCTTCGTAAAACGCATCGCGGCGTTGCGCCCTGAAGGCGCAACGCCGCGGTCCGCATCCTGCGGTCGGGGCGCCTCTCGTCGCCCCGCGTCCTCAACCTTCGAGTTCGACGTCGTCGAGTTCCATCTGCACGTGCTTGCCGTACCAATGGCCTTCGACGAGCACGAGTTCGTGCTCGGCCCAGACCGGCGCGCCGAACACGGTGACCGTCGTGCGCACGCGCGCCGTGTCCTGGCGGCGTTCGATCACATCGACCTTCAGCGAGCCCGCGACGGCGTCCAGATCGCCGACGGGACCGCCCGAACCTTCACCGACACGGGC
>CAMLLF010000218.1 GCA_946480705.1 uncultured Lysobacteraceae bacterium
TGGGTCCAGAGCTGCGTGATGGTCTTGCCGAGCGTCGTGAAGCCGCCGGACGTCAGCCGCGCGTCGCAGGCCGAGTCGACGATGGTCGCCGGATCGAGCTGGCGCGTGACCCAGCTCTGCCAGCGGTCGTCGTCGGTTGCGCCGGGCAGGCCGTAGAACGCGACGAAGTCGCCCTGGTTGAAGCCGAACGTCGCTTTCTGCAACCAGCGCACCGGGCCCGGCGGCACTGCAAGATTCGGCTGCGCGGCCGCTTTGGCTGTCTGTACGGATGCCTTGCCGGGGCGGCGCATGGCGGCGGGTTCGATGACGCCGATCGCGCCGGCCAGCGACTGGATCAGCTGGCGGCGGCTCAGGACTTGGCTCGCAAATACGCTGGCCATGATGTTTCCAGGGCGGGAGATCCGCCAAAGCGTAAGCCGTGCGCAAACGAATGGCGTGAAGGTCGTCCCAGATCGACGCAGGTCGTAGACGAGCGGTAGCGGCGAACCGTCAGACGACGCGCGGTTCGGCCTCGAGCGCGACGCCGAATCGTGCGGCGACCTCGGCCTGTACGCGCTGCGCGAGCGCCCAGAGTTCGGCACCGCTCGCCGAGCCGTGATTGACGAGAACGAGCGCGTGCTGCGCGGCGATGCCTGCGTCGCCCTCGCGGCAGCCCTTGAAGCCGGCCTGTTCGATGAGCCAGGCCGCCGACAGCTTGCTGCGGCCGTCGGCGAGCGGCCATGACGGCAGCGTCGCATGCGCGTTTTTCAGCGCCGCCGCGGCCGCCGCGTCCACGACCGGATTCTTGAAGAAGCTGCCGGCGTTGCCGATCACGGCGGGGTCGGGCAGCTTGCGCCGGCGCAGGCGCGAGATGGCTTCGGCGACGAGCGGCGGCGTCGGTTCGGCCACGCCCATCGCGGCGAGTTCCTCGCGCACGCCGGCATAGTCGAGGCGCAGCGCCGGCGTGCGCGGCAGGCGCAGTTCGAGCGCGGTGACGATCCAGCGCGCGGGCTCGCGCTTGAACAGCGAGTCGCGGTAGGCGAAGCCGCAGCCCGCGCGGTCCACGCGCACGAGCGCGCGCGTCTGGCGATCCCAGGCTTCGACGGCCTCGACGAATTCGCCGAGCTCCACGCCGTAGGCGCCGATGTTCTGGATCGGCGCCGCGCCGACCGTACCGGGAATCAGCGCGAGGTTTTCGAGGCCGGCCAGGCCGCGGCCGAGCGCCCAGTGCACGAGATCGTTCCAGCTCTCGCCGGCTTCGGCGCGAACGAGCGCGCGACCGTCGCGTTCCTCGAGGATCGCGATGCCGCGCGTGGACAGTGTCAGCACGGCGCCCGGCACGTCGCGCGTGAGCAGCAGGTTGCTGCCTTCGCCGAGCACGAGCAGCGGCGCGTTCGCGATCAGCGGAAATGCGAGCACTTCGGCGAGCGCGCGCGCGTCGCGCACATCGACGAGCAGCGCGGCGCGTGCGGCGACGCGCAAGGTATTGCGCCCGGCCAGCGAGGCGTCTTCGAGAATGCTGTAGCCGTTGCCGTCCAGGCGCGCGGGCGCGACAGGGAAGTCGCTCATGCGCGCGTGCCCGTGCGCAGACGCTCGACGCATTCGGCGACGAGCGCCGGTCCGCGGTAGATCAGGCCGCTGTAGATCTGCACTGCCGTCGCGCCGGCCTCGCGCTTGGCGAGCGCGCCGGCGCCGTCGAGAATCCCGCCGACGCCGACCAGCGGCACGCGCCCGCCGAGGCGCCGCGCCATGCCCGCGAGCACCGCGGTCGAGCGCGCGAACACCGGGCGGCCCGACAGACCGCCGGTTTCGTTCGCATGGCGATGACCGGCGACCGCGTCGCGCGCGATCGTCGTGTTGGTGCAGATCAGCCCGTCGATGCCGGTCGCGAGCAGCACGTCGGCGATCGCGTCGAGCTCGGTCTCGCTCAGATCCGGCGCGATCTTCAGCAGCATGGGCTTGCGCGTGCCGTGCTGCGCGGCGAGGCGTTCCTGGCGTTCGCGCAGGGTCGCGATGAAGCGCTTCAGCGTTTCCTCTTCCTGCAGGTCGCGCAGGCCCTGCGTGTTCGGCGAGGAGATGTTCACGGTCACGTAGCTCGCGCGCGCATAGACGCGCTCGAGGCAGTAGACGTAGTCGTCGACCGCGTCCTCGTTCGGCGTGTCCTTGTTCTTGCCGATGTTGATGCCGAGTACGCCGGAAAAGCGTGCGGCCTCGGCGTTCTTCACGAGCGCGTCGACGCCGGCGTTGTTGAAGCCGAGGCGGTTGATGATGGCGTCGTGCTCGGGCAGCCGGAACAGCCGCGGTTTCGGATTGCCGGCCTGCGGCCGCGGCGTGGTCGTGCCGACTTCGACGAAACCGAAGCCGAGCGCGGCCAGCGCATCCACGTGTGCCGCGTTCTTGTCGAGTCCGGCCGCAAGACCGACCGGGTTCGGCAGCGTGATGCCGCACAGATCGACCGGCAGCGGTGCCGGGCGGCTCGCGAGCAGCGGGTTGAGGCCGGTGCGGTAGGCGAGTTCCATCGACGACAGCGCGAGTTCGTGCGCCTTTTCGGCGTCGAGGCAGAACAGGAACGGGCGGGCGAGCTGGTACATGCGGACACAACGGCGGCGCGGGGCGCGCATCGTGCCACGGATGCGGCGCGGGTTCACCGTCGGAGCCCGGCTCGGCCTTGCGGAACGAGGCCTGCGGCCGCTGGGCGATGTCGCGTGTATCGCCGATGAACGGTCGTTTGAACCGACGGTGCACCGGCGTGTCGATGCGTACTAGCATCCGCGACGGACGGGGGAGTCGGACCACAATGGAGCTTTCCCGTGACAACTAGAATTATTCACACTTCCCATCCTCTCGTTTTCCGTGCCGTTGCCGCCGCGGTGCTCGCGGCGCTCGGCATCGCTGCCGCGCCGCAGGCCTCGGCGAGCGCGTTCCAGCTCAAGGAAAACAGCGTCAAGGCACTGGGCCGCGCGTTCGCGGGCTCGGGCGCCGCACCTGGCGACGCTGCGGTCGTCGTCAACAATCCCGCCGCGATGAGCGAAGTCGACCGCGCGATCTTCCAGGCCGACGTGACCGGCGTGCAGTTCAGCACCGAATTCTCCGGTTCTGGCACCGATGCGATCGGCCGCCCGCTGACCGGCGGCGACGGCGGTGACGGCGGCGTGACCAAGCCGATTCCCGCGCTGTACTACATCACGCCGCTCAACGAAGACTGGCGCCTCGGCTTCGCCGTCAGCGCGCCGTTCGGCTTCGAGACCGACTACGACCGCGGCTGGGCCGGCCGCTACAGCGCCTACAAATCGATGTTCCAGGCGATCGACCTGACCGCGTCGACGTCATACCGCGTCAACGACCGGCTCTCGATCGGCGCGAGCGTCGTCGCCCAGCGCACGAAAGCCGAACTCTCCCAGGCCGTCGATTTCGGCGCGATCCTCGCGGCCGGCGGCGCACCCGTCGCGCCGCAGTCGCAGGACGGCTTCGCGCGCGTCGACGGCGACGACTGGGGCTGGGGCTGGGGCGTAGGCCTGCTCTGGCAGCCCACCGACGCCGACCGCATCGGCCTGAATTTCCACTCGCAGGTCGTGCACACGCTGTCGGGCACGGGGCATTTCGATGTGCCGGCCGCGGTGACCGCGGTCAATCCGGCGCTCGGCAACGCGGTGTTCGTCGACACGCCCGGAACCGCGGGCTTCACGACGCCGGCCAATGCCTCGGCGAGCTGGTGGCATACGTTCAACGACCGCTTCAGCCTCGGCGCCGACGTCGGCTACACGCGCTGGTCGACGTTCGACAAGCTCGTCGTCGACTACGCCAATCCGGCGCAGCCCGACGCGGTCGAAGCGTTCGACTGGCAGGACACGTGGTTCGGCTCGATCGGCATGGAATACCGCTTCGATCCGACCTGGGTGCTGCGCGCCGGCATCGCCGTCGACGGCTCGCCGACGCAGGTCGCGACGCGCACGCCGCGCGTTCCCGACGGCACGCGCCGCTGGGCCACGGTCGGCCTCGGCTACACGCCGAGCGACACGACGAGCATCGACTTCGGCTACGGCCACATCTTCGTCAACGATGCCGAAGTGAGTACGCGCACCGCGACCGGCAATCGCCTGGCAGGCACGTACGACAGCAGCGGCAATCTGCTCGGCGTGTCGGCGTCGTTCACGTTCTGAAGCTCACGCAGGTTGGGTTGAGCCGCAGGCGAAGCCCAACCTACGGGTCGTAGCCGTCGCGAAACAGCCGGTCCTCGGCGAGCGCATTCACCGCAAGACCTTTCGCGATGACTTCGACTTCGGCGAGCCCTGCCGCGGCGGAGCCATCGAACGTGCCGGTCGTGCCGAGGATTTCCACGCGCACGCGCCGCGCCGTCACGTCGGGAAAACCGACATCGGTGCCGAACAGCAACAGGCTGCCGGTCGTGCGCGTGTCGAGCACCGTTCCGTTCGCATCGCGCACGGTCACGCGCGTGGAGGTGACCTGCAGGCTGCAGTTCGCTTCGTCGCCGGGGCGCGGGTTGTACAGGCGCACGCGGCGCACCGCGACGGGCACCGGAAATTCGAGTTCGACCCATTGGCCGCTGACCTGGCCCGGCGACGAGGTCCAGTACGCGCGGATGGGGCCGAGAAACACCTGGCGGTCGACGAGTCCGTCGCGGTTCGCGCCGGGCCGCGTCGAACTCGCGCGCAGCGCCGCGCCGGGCGCGAGGTTCGACCACGGCGTGTCCGCTTCGCCCGGCACCGGAATCAACGTGTGTCCCGCATGGCAGCCGCTGCATTGCGCGGCGACGCCGGCACGGTCGTGGTTCATGCCGGCGACGTGCGCGCGGCCGTCGCCGCGCGGCCAGCCCGTGCGCGGCACCGCATAGCCGGCGCCCGCGGCGCTGCGCACTTGTTCAAAAAGCGGCAGGAACGCCGGCGCGTTCGCGCTGACGCGGCCGGCCGCGGAGATCGCCTGCTCGCCGAGGAACAGCGGCCAGTCCAGCGACGGAAACGTGCCGAGCGCGGTGCGCTGGTGGTCGGCGTAGAAGCGGATGCTGGCCGCGCTGCCGACGGCCGGCGCGCTCGGGATGTCGACGTCGACGGCCGCGTTCGCGTAGACGTTGCGCGCATCGAACACGAAGGTGCCGTCGCGCGGCGCGCTGCCCGCCGGGGGCGGCAGGAACTGCGGGTACGGCGCGGTCATCGGCTGGTCGCGATAGACGTCGGGCAGGATCGGCGGCGGCGTGCGTGCCGCGAGCACGCGCGGACGCAGCTCGGCCGTTCCGGGCAGGTCGTGCAGCGGTTGCGGCGATGCGCCGACCGCGGCGATCCACAGGCCGTAGTCCTGCGTCGTATCGGCCGCGCGCGCGAACACGAGACGGCCGTCGGGCAGCACTTCCGCGTCGGTCGTATACGGCCCGGCGTAGAGCTGCGCCGCGTCGGGCGTGCCGGGTATGCGCAACGCGGGATCGCGTCGCGTCACGCCGGAATGCGCGCTCCACTGCGTTGCGCCGCGGCGGTACGCGCGGATGCCGCCGAAGCCCGCGGCGTCGGCGAGCTGATGCGACGGAAAATAGTTCGCGTACAGCGTGCCGTTCGCGGCGAAACCGCCGCCGTAGCCGAAGCCGTCGGCGTCGCTGTCGGGCTTGCCGCCGAACAGCACCAGCTCGCTGCCGTCGGGATTCACGCTGACGATCTGCCAGCCGTTGCGCGCGCCGGGCGTCGACTGCGTGGTCAGGCCGCCGTGCTGCAGCCAGCCGAGCTGCGGCTGGCCGGCGGCGACCGGAATGTCGTTCATGCCGTCGGCCGGCAGGCGTTGATTGCGCCACCAGCGGAAGTACACGATTTTCCCGCTGACCGGATCGATCAGCGGACGGTCCGCGCCGTTTCGCTCGCTCGTGATGCGATGCAGCCGCATGCCGTTCGCGTCGACGACCCAGAGGTTCGACGTGCGCGCGTCGGCATCGTGCGCGAACGCGGGCCAGCGCGTGGATGCGAACACGAGGCGACCGTCGGGCAGCCATGCCGGGTCGTAGTCGTCGTAGGGCCAGGGTGCGGCGCCGGCGCCGAACTGCGAATAGTCGGCCGCGATGTCGCTGTGCGTGACGGCGCGCAGACCGCTGCCGTCGGCACCGATTTCATAGATGCGCCAGCCGCCGGGATTCGCGCCGGGCGCGGTGTTCCAGCTGCCGGGCGCCAGTCCGGCGAACGCGATGCGCAGACCGTCCCAGCTCACGCTGGGACCGGCCATGTCGATCAGCGGCGCGTTCGGCGCGGTGCCGTCGAGCAAGGTGCGCAGCGTGCCGTCGCTGTCGCGCACGCGCAGCCGTGCGGGCGCGGCCGGACGCAGGCGCGCGTACGCGCCGACGCCGGGCAGGGCGTTGGCCGGCCAGTGCGTGTTGCCGTTCGTGGGAATCTGGCGCTCGACGAATACGAGCGCGGGAATCGACTGCGCCTGCGCGGCGCCTGTCGAAAAAAGTAAACCAATGACAAACGCGGCAAACGCAACAACGGCGGCGCCGGAGCGCCGCCGTTGCCGCCGGCGGGAACGGCATTGCGCCGTTCCCGCCGATTCGGGCGTTGCGTTACGCACGCGACCCGCGGCGGCGCTGCCGCTGCGATGCGAGTGCGACCATGCCGAGCAGCAGCAGGCCGAACGACCAGACCGACAGCGCGGGGATCGTCTGCGCGCCGAGGCGCACGATGGTCGGGTTGCCGTTGTCGTTCGGATTGCCGCCGCCCGGCGCCGGGTCGGTGCCGTCGTTGGACAGATCCGACACCGCGACGTTGCCGACGAGGCCCGTGCCGGTGACCTGGTTCGTGTACACCGCGCCCGGCGTGAACTGCACGCTGACGACGAGGCGGATCGTCGTCGTCGCGCCGGC
>CAMLLF010000219.1 GCA_946480705.1 uncultured Lysobacteraceae bacterium
GAACCCACCGACAGATCCAGGTAACCGCTGATCACCAGCAGGGCCAGGGGGACGGCGACGATCGCGAGGGCGGCCGCGTCGGTGGCGCTCCTGCTGGCCGCGCGCGAGCCGCGTGTCACGCACCTGGTCACGATGGTTCCGCCGCACGTGGACCCGGTGCTCGAGGAGGTCGAGCGGACGCTGGAGGAGACGAGGAACAACAAGGGGCTGACGCTGACGCTGGCGGACCGGACGCGCCGACGCCGCCCGCAACTGATCGGGCGTATCGCTGCTGACGGCGCTGTGCATTTCGAAATTCGCCGCGGTTTCCTCCGACAGCGTGAAGGTCGGAAGCGTGGTGCTCGCTTCGAGCAGAATGCGATTGCGATCGCTTGCGCACGCGAGGGACACGGATCGCCGGTAAATTCAATTGACGAAAAATGCATTCCGGAAACCTGGAGATTCGTCGTCGGGCGATCGTCGCGCCGATGAAACTGCGCTAGCTATCGGCACTGTCGCTGCGTGCGCGTCGCGACAGGACCTCTGCACGCCGCTCCGCCATCCAGGAGACCTTCGTCATGCCCCGCTACACCCTCAACCTGCAGATCGATTCCCAGTCGCTGTCCATGCTGTATGCCGCCGGCCAGCGCATCACGCTCGGTCAACCGGCGAACAACGGAACGCCGAATCTGGCCTGGATCGTGTTCAATCCGCTCCAGAGCAACACCGTGAACTGGGAAGACCAGTACGGTCTCTACGCGTCGACGTCGACCCTGATGCCCGGCGCGAACCTCGTGATGATGTCGGCGGTTCCGCCACCCGCGCAGGATGCGTCGGTCTACACGTTCCAGCCGTCGATGTTCTTCGGTCCGCCGACGCGCGGCGGCGTGCCGTCCGGCACCTACGGCATCCAGAACAGCGCGCAGAGCTTTCAGCCGCTCGCGTTCGGCCTTACCCAGGCGGTCGAGGTCAACGGCGCCGCGATGCCGAGCAGGCCGACGTCGGCCACAGCGATGCTCTCGAACATGATGAGCACCTTTACACCGTCTCCCACGATCTATGTCTGGCTGCAGTCGGTCTACGGCAGCAGCACCTTCATCGGAAACCTCAACGCGCCGTCCACGCGCGTCAACTTCGGCGGCGGCGTCACTTCGCAGACGCTGCGCTACGACCCGAGCCGCGGCGTGTTCGTGCCGTCCTCGTCGCTGCAGGCGGAAAACGCGGCCACGCCGCACGTCGAAGTGTCCGAACCCGCGTTCTATTGATACGACGCCGAGCCTCCGGGCTCGCACACCGCCGGCGCACGCACGACCGCGTGCGCCGGCAATGCCGCGCCGCTTCTGCGCGGGACGACATCACCGCGGCCAGCATCGCCCGGCGGGTTTCTGCCATATATCTACAACGAATTATTGTTTACAACGCGGCATTCCGCCCGCGCCGGCCCGACGGCACCGGCACGCCGGACCTGATCTGGATGGCGATCGATCCGGTAGAGACCGCAACGGTCAGGTGGGACGACAACGGCGGGCTGTTCGCCTCGACGCCGGAACCGCAGCGCGGCACGACGCTCGCACCCACGGCGACGGTGCCGACGCCTCGATCTATCCGCTCCTGTCGTCCCTACCTTCGGCCCACCCGCGAATGGCGACATTCCGTCGGGCGGCTACGCGATCCAGAACCAGGCACAGGTTCAGCCGCTGTCGTCCGTCCTGATGCCCACGACCCAGGTATGGCTGCAGTCGCCTACGGCAGCGGAACCGGCATCGAAGACGTCGGTGAACTGAATACGCGCGTCGTCTTCGACGACGACCTCACCACGCGCCCCTCATCTGCGATCCGCTCGGCGGCCTGTTCGTGCCGGTGTCGGCGGGGCAGACGGAAAACGTTTCCACGCCGGTCGTCGACCGGACCGAACCGCTGTTCTACTGATTGCCGGTGAAGCCGCGTCCGTCGCAAGCCGCAGCCGGCGATCCCGCCGCGACGGATGCGGATGCCGGACGGCGGCGGTCCCTCGGCCGAAAATCGCGGAATCCCGGCCCGTGGAACGCAATCGCACCGTGGTCACTTCTGCACAATTCGCGTTCACGCCATTGCGCAACTGCCACGTGTGTCGCAAAAACACGCGCCGCTCGCGTAGGCCTCATAGGCATATGCCATCGCGTAGCTAACAGTATCTGTACAGATTCCTAACGATCCGCGACACTTGCGCCGCGCTGGGGCGCACCCGCGGGGGCGGGTATTTCCGCAGCAGTTGCCGGGCGGCCATTCCGTACGGCAGACGCTGTCGGTCCACCGAATTGGGAGTCAACGAATGAACGTGTCCGTCCAAGGTCGCGCCCACCGGCGTGCCGCGCTGTATGTCGCATTGATCGCCGGTATCGCGGCACTTCCGGCCTTCGCCCAGAACCCGTCCGGCGATGCCGACAAGCTCGAAACCATCAACGTGGTTTCCACCGGTACGCGCGCCGGCAATCGTTCGGATACGGACACCGCGGCACCGGTCGACGTGATCGGCCGCGAAGCGATCGAAGCCACGGGCGCGATCGAAACCGGCAAGCTGCTGCAGAAGCTCGCGCCGTCGTTCAACTTTCCGACCAGCTTCGTCAGCGACGGCACGGACCTGATCTGGCCGGCCACGCTGCGCGGTCTCGGTCCCGACCAGGTGCTCGTGCTCGTCAACGGCAAGCGCCGCCACCAGCAGGCGCTCGTCAACGTGCAGCAGTCGATCGGCCGCGGCTCGGCCGGCACCGACATCAACACCATTCCGATCGCCGCGATCGAGCGCATCGAAGTGCTGCGCGACGGCGCCTCGGCGCAGTACGGTTCTGACGCGATTGCCGGCGTGATCAACATCATTCTCAAGGATCAGACCGACCACACCGAACTCGGCGTCGAAGTCGGCGAGACCTATGCGGGCGACGGCGACCAGTACCGCGCCGCGCTCAACACCGGATTCAAGATCGGCGGCGACGGCGGCTTCCTCAACCTGACCGTCGACTACATGAAGCGCCTGGAAACCAACCGCGCCGGTCCCGACAGCCTCCGTGTCGATCCGCCGCGCGTGACCCAGCGCCTCGGCGAAGCCGATCTGGAAGGTGCGCAGCTCTGGCTCAACGCGGCCCTGCCGCTCGCCGGCGGCGAGCTGTATGCGTTCGGCGGCGTGTCGCGGCGCGAAGGCAACTCCTCGGGCTTCTTCCGCTCGGCCGGTGACGGCCGCACGATCCCGCAGCTCTACCCGAACGGCTTCCTGCCGACGCTGCTGACCACGTCCGACGACCGCTCGCTGGCCGTGGGCTATCGCCACGCGCTCAACGATTCGTGGAAGTGGGATTTCAGCGTGAACCGCGGCTGGAACCAGTTCGAGTTCGCGTCCGAAGGCACGGCGAACGTCAGCTACTACTACGAGCCCAAGCCGGGCGGCGGCATCTACGCAGAAACCCCGACGTCGGCCGAAGACGGCACGCTGCGCTTCAAGCAGACCACGGCCAACTTCGACCTGTCCGGCGACGTGGACTGGGGCATCGGCGCCGAGCCGCTGTACCTCGCGTTCGGCACGGAATGGCGTCGTGACGGCTACCAGATCATCGCCGGCGACCCGGTGTCGTATCAGTACGGCCGTACCAACGACCCGACCATCGACATCCGCAACGCCGTCGGCGGCATCGCCGCGGCGGGCATCCAGGGCTTCCCGGGCTTCACGCCGGCAACCGAGATCGACGCGAGCCGCCGCAGCCTCGGCGTCTACGTCGACGCGGAGTCCTATGTCACGCAGAACCTGCTGATCGGCGCGGCCGGACGTTTCGAGGACTACAGCGACTTCGGCACCAACAGCACCGGCAAGCTGAGCCTGCGCTACAACTTCACCGACGCGTTCTCGCTGCGCGGCACCGTGTCGAAGGGCTTCCGCGCACCGAGCGTGCAGCAGCAGTTCTTCAGCCAGGTGTCGACCAACCTCAACGCCGACGGCACGCTGACCGACACGATCACGGCGCGCCAGGGCAGCGCGGTCGCGCGCGCGTTCGGCGTCAAGCCGCTCAAGGAAGAGTCGTCCGACAACTACTCGGTGGGCTTCGTCTGGAAGCCGAGCAACGAACTCTCGGTGACGGCCGACGTCTACCAGATCAACATCGACGACCGCATCGTGTTCTCGGGCGCGATCGGTCCCGAGCCGGGCAGCGCGAACTGCACGGATCCGGCCGTCTGCCCGATCGCCGTGCTGCTGCGGCCGCTGAATGTCGGCCAGGCCACGTTCTTCACGAATGCGATCGACACGAAGACGCGCGGCGTCGACGTCGTCGCCGAATACAGCACGGAACTCGACGGCGGTGCGCGCCTCGGCATCTCGGCCGCGTTCAACTACAACCAGACCGAAGTGCTGCGCATCAACTCGCCGTCGACGCTGGTGCCGTCCTCGACGCTGTTCGGCCGCGAGCAGGTCACGCTCGTCGAGGAAGGCCAGCCGCGCCAGCGCGCCACGATCGGAACGAACTACCACAGCGGCCCGTGGCACACCGATCTCGCATTCAACTACTACGGCTCCGTCGCCGGCGAAGGCTTCACGCCGGGCCTGAAGCAGAAGTGGGGCGGCAAGTGGCTGACCGATCTGTCCGTCAGTTACAACTTCACCGACGACCTGCGCGTGACGCTCGGCGGCAACAACATCTTCGACGTGTATCCCGACAAGTGGGAGTCGACCGGTCCGGATCAGAACCCGTTCCCGTACCTCGGCTTCAAGTACGGCTGGGAAACCCTGCCGTTCGGCCTCAACGGCGGCTACTACTACGCGCGCCTGAACTACCGGTTCTAAAGCGGCCCCGCCCTGGCCGCCCGACCCGCGTGCGGAGGCGCGCGGGTTTTTTCGGGACCGGGAGTCGGGAATCGTTCAAGCCAAGCAACAGCAAAGCAAATGCAGGGCGGGCCTCGGAACACGAGGCTCGGTTTTTTTTTGCTTTTACGATTCCCGATTCCCCGTTCGCCCTCCCGGCTTCATCCATTCCCGATTCCCGCCATTCATACACCGGACACGAAAACCCCGTTCAGGTGCGCTAGAGTGCCGGCCGAGTCGTGCCTGTACACGGCCGTGCGGCGGATATGGGGATGTTCGTTCGATCGCCGCCGCAGCGTTGTTGCTACATCGTCGCCGTGCGGCGATGCCATCGATACCAGGAGAAACCGATGATCCGCTTTGCTCGCCCGCTCATCATCGCCAGCGCCGTGCTCGTGCTGGCCGCCTGTCAGAAGCAGCCGGAACCGGCCAAGCCGGCCACTACGCCGGCTCCGGCCACCGCGCCGGCCACCCCGCCGCCGGCTGCAGCCCCTGCCACCCCGCCGCCGACCACCACCGCCGCGGTCGATTCGGTCGGCGTGCCGGAATGCGACAACTACATCACCAAGTACATGGCCTGCGTTTCGGGCAAGGTGCCGGAAGCTTCGCGTGCACAGCTCCAGGCCAGCCTCGACCAGATGCGCACCGCGTGGAAGCAGGCGGCTGCCACCGACGCCGGCAAGGCCAGCCTCGCGCAGGCCTGCACCGCGGCGAACGATGCGGCCAAGAGCTCGATGAGCGCGTTCGGCTGCACCGATTTCTGATCGGATTTCGTTTTTCGGCGAATGAAAAACCCCGGCGAGTGCCGGGGTTTTTTTGAATCGTGAATCGCAGAAACCGTGCCCGGAATCCCGCTTCCGTTTCGCGAATCCTGCTCCTGCGATTCCCTATTCCTGCCAGATCACTGACAGGTAGCGCTGCCGCCCCAGCTCACGCTGAACTCGCTCGCGCTCACGAACGTCGAGTTCCACGACAGGCTGTCGCTGCCGGCGCCGCCGAAACGCAGATCCTTCGTATCCGACTGGTTGCCCGTGATCGAGTCGCTGCCGCCGTTGCCGAACAGGTAGTCGCGCGTGTCGGAACTCGTCGCATAACCGTCGACCGTGTCGTCGTCGGCATTGCCGAAGGCGAAGTTGCGTCCTTCGACCGCGCGCAGACGGTCGTTGCCGCTGTTGCCGAACGTGAAGTCGGTGCCATTGCCCGAATTCAGGCGATCGTTGCCCGAGCCCGCGAACACGAAGTCGCTGCCGTCGGCGCCGTCGAGCGTGTCGTCGTTGTTGCCGCCGAACAGGAAGTCCGCATCCGCATCGCCGCGACCGTAGTCGTTGCCGTCGCCGCCGAACACGATGTCGAGGCCGGTGCCGCCGAGCAGATGGTCGTTGCCCGAACCGCCGAACGCCACGTCGAGACTGCCGTCGCCGGCGATGTAGTCGCTGTCGTCGCCGCCGAACAGGAAGTCGCTGTCCGCGCCGCCCTGGATGTGATCGAGGCCGGTGCCGCCGAACACGAGGTCGAGGCCGTTGCCGCCGACGATGAGGTCCATGTACGCGTTGCCGAACAGCAGGTCGGTGCCGTCGCCGCCGTCGATCGCATCGCAGCCGTCGCCGCCGAACACGAGATCCGGATCGGCTTCACCGCGGATCACGTCCCAGCCCGGGCCGCCGAACAGGATGTCGAAGCCGTTGCCGCCGTTGATCGTGTCGAGGCCGTCGTTGCCGAACGCGATATCGACGCCGTCGTTGCCGCTGATGCGGTCGTCGCCGCGATTGCCGAACAGCAGGTCGATGTCGGCGCCGCCTTCGATGACGTCGTTGCCCGCGTTGCCGAACACCAGATCGATGCCGGCGTCGCCGAACAGGAACTCGTCCTTCTTCTGCGTGTTGTCGTTGCCGAAGATGATGTCGGTCGCGTTGCCGCCGCGGATCGTGTCGGATTCGGCGTTGCCGAACAGCAGGTCGATGCCGTCATTGCCGTTGATGACGTCTTCCGGGTCCCACCCGCCGCCAACGTCGAGACATTC
>CAMLLF010000220.1 GCA_946480705.1 uncultured Lysobacteraceae bacterium
GGCTGCGGCCCGAGCTCGACGAAGCAGCGCGCTCCCGCGGCGTGCAGCGCGCGCGCATACAGCAGGCGCGAGTCGTCCGGGATTTGCTTGAGCGCACGAGCGTAGGCGGCCTGCGCGGCCTCGTGCTGGTCGCGCTTGGACAGCAGTTCCGCTTCAAGCATGAACGCGTCGGCCAGCGCGCCGAGCTGGTCGCCGACGCGCTGCTGCAGTTCGCGCGTCATCGCGAGCGCCTGATCGGGCTTGCCCTGCTCGTCGACGAGCACGGCGATGCGGATCTGGCTCGGGAACCAGTCCTCGTCGTCGGTCGTCACCTGCTCGTACCACTCCAGCGCTTCGGACTTGCGCTCGAGCATCTCGGCGAGCTGTCCGAGCAGATGCGCGCGCGACAGGCGTTCTTCGCCCGGTCGCGCCTTGAGCTCGTCGTACAGCGACTGGATCAGATTCTTGTCGTTCGCACGCGCGACATAGGCCGCGCGCGCCGCGTAGCTGTAGTCATCCTGCGGGCCGTCGGCGAGCAGCTTGGCCGCCGCCTTGTTGTCGCCCTGCTGGCCGAGCATCAGCGCGTAGGCCGCGCGCAGACGGATGTCTTTCGGCGCGCGCTTGATCGCTTCCTGATAGTCGCGTCCGGCGCGCGCCTTGTCGCCTTCGTCGATCGCGAGCTGCGCCGACCAGCCGTGGGTCGTCGCGCTCGTGAATTTCTTCAGCGCCGCATCGGCGAGTTCGCGCGCATACGGCTTGATGTCGAGCTTGTACGCCAGCTGGCTCATCGCGACCCAGATTTCCTCGGGCGCACCGGTCAGGCGGGTCGGCGTCGCGATCCGCCGCAGCAGCGTCGCGGCGGCGGACTTGTCGGCGGCACCGAGCAATACCTGTCCGAGCAGGCGCCAGCCCTGCTGGTCGGGCAGCGCGAGCAGCTTCGACAACGACTGGAACGCCGCCTCGGTATTGCCGTCGCTGAGCGCGAGGCTCGCTTCGACCTGGGTCTGGCCCGGATCGTCGGGCTTGAGCGCGCGCCAGCGCGTCAGTGACTGGCGCGCGAGCGCCCAGTCCTTCGCCGCGAGCGCGACGCGTGTCGCGTGGGCGGCAACCTGCGGATCCTTGCTGAGTTCGGCCGCCCGCGCGTAGCGGCCGGCCGAACCGGCGAGATCGGCCTTGCCGAGCGCGAACTCGCCGGCAAGCATCTGCGCCAGCTGGTCATCGGCCAGCGGAGTCGGCGCGACGACGGCCTGGCCCGGCTGGGTCGTCGCCTGCCGCACCGGCATCGCCGTGCAGGCGGCCAGCGACAGCGCTGCCGCGACGGCCAGCGCGGCGAGGGAAACAGCGCGATCAGCGCGAAATTTCATCCACATCCACCATCTTCGATGCGTGCCGGCCGAGGCCGGCTTGCTTGATCTTGCCGGATCGCGACCGCACACTAGTCGCGATTTTGTGCGGCGCGGCAGCAGGATTGCCGCGATTCCGGCGATACCCACCGCTCTCACGCGTCCAAGCTTAGCTGATTGTTGCCCGCGCGGCCCCGTCATCCATGGCATTGCTAGCCCTCGGTCTCAATCACGTCACCGCTCCTTTGGACCTGCGCGAAAAAGTCGCGTTCGGTCCCGAACAAGCCCGTCCCGCACTCGAGGAACTGGCGGCCCAGGCCGGCGTCGAAGAAGCCCTGATCCTGTCCACGTGCAATCGCACCGAACTCTACTGTTCCGTCGCCGACGGCGCGCAGATCGTTCCGGCACAGTGGCTGCACCGCCACCACCAGCTGACATTGGGCCGACTCGACGAGTTCCTATACCGGCATGACGACGAAGCCGCCGTGCGGCACATGTTCCGCGTCGCCACCGGCCTCGACTCGCTCGTGCTCGGCGAGCCGCAGATCCTCGGCCAGGTCAAGGACGCCTACCAGCTCGCGCGCACCGCTCACACGCTGAAGGCGCCGATGGAGCGCATGCTCCAGCACACCTTCGCCGTCGCCAAGCGCGTCCGCACCGATACGCGCATCGGCGCGAGCCCGGTGTCGGTGGCCTATACCGCGGTCCGCCTCGCCGAACAGCGCTTCGCCGACCTGGCCGGCGCCTGCGTGCTGCTGATCGGCGCGGGCGAGACGATCGAACTCGCGGCGCGCCATCTGAGCGACGCCAAGGTGCGCCGGCTCATCGTCGCGAACCGCACGCTCGACAACGCGCAGAACCTCGCCCACCGCTGCGGCGGCTACGCGATCGCGCTCGCCGACCTGCCGGCGCATCTGGCCGAAGCCGACATCGTGATCTCCTCGACCGCGAGCCGCGAGCCGGTGCTGACGCGCGCCATGGTCCAGGCCGCGCTGAAGCAGCGCCGGCGCAAGCCGATGTTCCTCGTCGACATCGCCGTGCCGCGCGACATCGAGGCTTCCGTCAGCGAAGTGGACGATGCGTATTTGTACACCATCGACGATCTGCGCCAGGTCATCGACGAGAACCTGCGCTCGCGCGAGGCGGCCGCGCGCGAGGCCGAGGCGATCATCGACCTGCAGGTCGAACGCTACATGGCCTGGCGCCGCTCGCTCGACCGCGGCAACCCGGTACAGGATCTGCGCCGGCAGGCCGAGGCCGAGCGCGACGACGTGCTCGCGCGCGCGACCGCCATGCTCGCGCGTGGCCGCAAGCCCGAGGAGGCCCTCGCCTTCCTCGCCAACACGCTGACCAACAAGCTGCTGCACGCGCCGAGCGCGAACCTGCGCGCCGCCGCGCTGCGCGGCGACGGCGAGCTGATCCAGGCCGCCGCGCGGCTGTTCGATCGCGCCGCCGCGAACGACGACAAGGACGTATGACTCCGACCATCCGCCGCAAGCTCGAACAGCTCGCCGAACGTTTCGAAGAAGTCGGCGCGCTGCTCGCGCAGCCGGACGCGGCTGCGGACACGAACCGTTTCCGTGCGCTCAATCGCGAATACGCCCAGCTCGAACCGGTAGCGGCGGCGCTGAAGGCATTCGACGCGAATGCCGCCGCGCTCGCCGCGTCGCAGGCGCTGCTGAAAGACCCGGAGATGAAGGAACTCGCGGAAGCCGAGGTCGCCGAACTCGGCGATGCGCGCGACGTGCTCGAGCAGCAACTGCAGCTGCTGCTGATTCCGAAGGACCCGCGCGACGACGCCAACCTGTTCCTCGAAGTGCGCGCCGGTACCGGCGGCGACGAAGCCGCGATCTTCGCCGGCGACCTGTTCCGCATGTACAGCCGCTATGCCGAGCGCCAGCGCTGGAACGTGGAGGTGATTTCTTCCAACCCCGGCGAACACGGCGGCTACAAGGAAATCGTCGCGCGCGTCGAAGGCCGGGGCGCCTTCGCGCGGCTCAAGTTCGAATCCGGCACGCACCGCGTGCAGCGCGTGCCGGCGACCGAAGCCCAGGGCCGCATCCATACCTCGGCCGCGACGGTTGCCATTCTTCCCGAAATGGACGAAGTGGACGATGTCGAGATCAAGGATTCCGACGTCAAGGTCGATACGTTCCGAGCCTCCGGCGCCGGCGGCCAGCACGTCAACAAGACCGACTCGGCGATCCGCGTGACCCACCTGCCGACCGGCATCGTCGTGGAATGCCAGGACGAGCGCAGCCAGCACAAGAACCGCGCGCGCGCGTTCTCGCTGCTCAAAGCGAAGCTCCTCGACAGCGAGCGGTCCAAGCAGGCCGCCGAACAGGCGGAATCGCGGCGCCTGCAGGTCGGCTCGGGCGACCGCAGCCAGCGCATCCGCACCTACAATTTTCCACAAGGCCGCATCACCGACCACCGCGTCGAAGGCCTGACGCTCTATCGCCTGCCCGAAATCGTCGAGGGCGACATGGACGAACTGATCCAGCGGCTGACCCAGGAAAACCAGGCCGACCTGTTGCAGGCGCTGACCCAGTCGGCCTGACGCGCCTGCTGCGGTCTCGCGGCTCGGGTAAGCTCCGGACATGCTGATCGCGCCGACCGCCGTCGAACTGCAGTCCTGCGTCTCCGCCTTCTGGGCGAGCGCAGCGGAACCGTTTTCGTACGCGCGGGCGCGCGTGCTGCCGAGCGGCGCCATGCATCTGGCCATCCGCCTCGACGGCAGCGGCGTACGGCTGTATGACGACGAGCGCGATGCGGACGGCCGGCTGATCGCCCACGCCGTCGTGGCCGGCACGCGCGATCGCCACTATCTGAAAGACGTCCGCGAATCCTCGCGCTCGGTCGGCGCCATGCTGCTTCCGGGCGCGACGCGGCTGCTGTTCGGCTGCGGCGCCGATGCGCTTGCGAACCGGCACGTCGCGCTGTCGGACCTCGTCGGCGACGCGGCGCTGCGTCTGCAGCAGGCGCTGGCCGCTGCGACATCGCCGGCCCGACAGATCGCGCTGCTGCAGGCCTTCCTGCGCCACCGCGTGCGGCCGGTGCACGGCCTGAATCCGCAGGTGGCCGCGGCCTTCGCCGGCCTTGCGAACGGCGATCGCGTCGCCACGCTCGCCGCGCTCAGCGGCAGCAGCCACAAACGCTTCATCGCGCAGTTCCGCGACGCGACCGGACTCGCGCCGAAGTGCTATGCGCGCGTGCAGCGGCTGCAGCGCGCGCTCGCGATCGGCGCGACGACGAACTGGACCGACACGGCGCTGACCGCCGGCTACAGCGACCAGGCGCATCTCAATCGCGAATTCCGTGCATTGACGGGCACGACGCCGCAAGCCTGGCGCGCCGTCGCCGTCCCTTCGTCGCACCACCTGAGCGCGGACAATTTCGTCAAAGACGCGGCGCGAGCCCGGCGTTAGCCTGCACGCTCCCCGAACGTAGGAGAAAGCCGTGAGCGTCCACGAAATCTTCCCGTATCTCTGCGTCGCCGATGCCGATGCTGCGGCGGCGTTCTACTGCACGGTATTCGGCGGCACGCAGAAGCTGCGCCTCGTCGAACCGGGCGGCCGTGTCGGGCACATCGAAGTCGACCTCGGCTGCGGCGTCCTGATGATCTGCGACGAATATCCCGAATACGACATACGCCGCCCCGATCCCGCCGCCGGCACGAGTCTCAGCATCCATCTGCACGTCGACAACGCCGACACGGTCGTCGAGCGCGCGCTCGCGCACGGCGCCACCTTGCTGATGCCGCTGCAGGATCAGTTCTACGGCGAGCGCGGCGGCGTGTTCCGCGATCCGTTCGGCCACCGCTGGAACGTCGGGCATTCGATCGAGACGCTCAGCGCCGAGGAAATGCAGCGGCGCTACGATGCGCTGTTCGCGGCGGACGGTGGAGCGAGCAAATAGAGGATAACGGTCAGAAAATAGAGAACGCGACGGCTTCGCTCGTACTGCTTTCTCTATTTCTCGTACTGCTTTCTCTATTTATTGCCTGCGCATCATCCCTAGTTGCTGCGCAGGTCGCCCGGCATCCGTCGCTGCGACGCCCGCGCCCGTTCCTGCATCTGCAGAACGGGCCATCGGGAAATCGATACGTGAGCATTCGGGCGCTGCTGCTGTTGTTCCTTGCCTGTTCGTCGCAGGCGGCCGGGGCCGCCGACGAATCCTGGCTGCTGACCCTCGATCGTTGGGGCAATCCGCAGCATGAAACGCTGAGCCTCGCGCGCGACGGCAATGCACTGAGCGGATTCCTCGCGCGCGAACCGCTCACCGGCACATTGCGGCGCGATCGCCTGCGCTTTCGCGTCGTCGCCGCGGACGGCAGCCGCTGCGACTACGACGGACGTCGCGAGCGTGACCGTCTGCGCGGCGTCGCCGATTGTCCCGATACCAACGATCCGGATCGCCGCGCGCAGCATGCATTCAGCGCACGCCGGTTGCCGACGCGGCCATCGCAAGCGCCCCGCGTGCACGACTACGTGCCGACGGATTTCTCGAACACGTTCTCCGCCGAACGACTGCCCGTGCTGACGATCTGGCCCGGCGACAGCGTGCGCACGAAGACGATCGATTCCGGCGGCGTCGACGAGCACGGCCGCACGGTCGCGCTCTACGGCAATCCGCAGACCGGACCGTTCTTCGTCGCCGGCGCCGAACCCGGCGACACGCTGGCCGTGCGTATCGTGCGGCTGCGCCTGAACCGCGACTACGCCGACAGTCTCGACGGCATCGTCGCGCGTGCGCTGACGACGACGCAGGCCGTCGATTTCGCACACCTCGGCAAGCCGGCGCGCTGGACCCTCGACCGCGAGCGCGGCGTCGCGCGGCCGCAGCGCGCGGGCGGCGCGCTCGACCATTTCGAGGTTCCGCTGCGGCCGATGCTCGGCGGGCTCGGCGTGGCTCCCGGTCCGGGCTCGCCGCCGATGTCGACCGGCGACACCGGCCGCCACGGCGGCAACATGGACTTCAACGAAATCGTCGAAGGCAGCACCGTCCTGCTGCCGGTGTTCCAGCCCGGCGCGCTGCTCTATCTCGGCGACGCGCACGCGCTGCAGGGCGACGGCGAGACCTCGCAGTTCGCGCTTGAAACCTCGATGGAGGTCGAAATCCACGTCGAGCTGCTGCGCGGAAAAACCATCGCGATGCCGCGCGTGGAATCCGCCGACGCGATCCATGTGCTCGGCCAGGCCGGCTCGCTCGACGACGCGCTGCGCGCCGCGACCGCCGGAATGCTGCAATGGCTGCGGCAGGACTACGGACTCGACGCCGCGCAGGCGGCGCAGGTGCTCGGCAGCAGCGTGCGCTATCGCGTCGCGAATCTTGCGGGACGCAGCGTCGGCCTCGCCGCGTCGATCGACACGGCGCGCCTGGCGACACTGCGGCCTGAGCGCAGTGAAGCGGCGCGGTAAGTCATTCGCCGGGCGCCGGAACTTTTCGACCGGCACGACACCTGACCATCGGCACTCCGT
>CAMLLF010000221.1 GCA_946480705.1 uncultured Lysobacteraceae bacterium
CCTCGTCGGCTTCCACATCGACCGCGGCGTCGCGAGCCTCAACCGGATCTGCGGCCCGGACTACAACCAGACCGGCATCAGCCCGATACGCGACTATCCGTCCTATCCGACGTATTCCTGGGCCGGCGCGACGCTGCCGCATGAGATCGGCCACCTGTTCGGCTCGGAGCACACGCAGGCGTGCTCCTGGAACGGCAACAACACCGCGCTCGACGGCTGCGCCGCGCCCGAAGGCAGCTGTCCGCGGCCGGCCGGCCGCTACGGCACGATCATGAGCTACTGCACCGACTTCAGCCTCGCACAGGGCTTCGGCACGCAGCCGGGCAATCTGATCCGCAGCAGTTTCTCGAACGCGACCTGCCTCGCCTGCGGCGGCGGCTGCACGAGCACGATCGCGCCGATGTCGGCCAGCGTCGGCGCCGCGGCGGCCAGCGGCAGCATCGCCGTGACGACGAGCGCGTCGAACTGCACCTGGACCGCGGCGAGCACGGCGAACTGGATCACCGTCACTTCCGGCGGCGGTCCGTTCGCCGGCAACGGCTCGGTGTCCTACACGGTCGCCGCGAACACCGGCGCGGCGCGCAGCGGCACGCTGACCATCGCCGGACAGACGTTCACCGTCTCGCAGCAGGCAGGCGCGGGCGGCACGCCGCTGACGAACGGCGTCGCCGTGACCGCGAGCGGCGCGGCCGGCAGCGCGCGCACGTATTACATCGACGTGCCGAGCGGCGCGACGAACCTCGTCATCGCCACGGGCGGCGGCAGCGGCGATGTGGACCTGTATACGCGCTTCGGCGCGCCGCCGACGACCGCCGTCTACGACTGCCGCCCGTATACCAGTACCAGCAACGAAACGTGCACCGTCGCCGCACCGGCCGCCGGCCGCTATCACGTGCTGCTGCAGGGCTATTCGGCCTATTCCGGCGTGTCGCTGCGCGCGAGCTTCGGCATGCCCGACACGACGACGATCGATCTGACCGCGCCCGTCGGCGGCGAAGTCTGGACACGCGGCAGCACGCGCTCGATCCGCTGGACCGCGACGAACTCGCAGCACGTCGACGTCGCGCTCTACAACGGCACGACCTTCGTGCAATGGCTGACCTGGCACGTGGTCTCGTCGACCGGCTCGTACAACTGGACGATTCCGTCGACGCTCGCGACCGGCAGCGACTATCGGATCTCCGTCATCGACTACGACCGGCGCACGATCAGCGATACGAGTGGGGCGTTTACGGTCAATTAGCCGCGTTGGCGGCAGCGAGGAGAGGCGATGGCCTCTCCTCGTTCGCTCACCGGTACAGCCGTTGCACCTGAAACACGCCGAGCACCGCAAATACTGCGAATGCGATCCCGACGAGCATGAACAGCTTCGGATCTTCCGGCCCGGTCAGCAGCGGGTTGCCGGCCGGAACGCGCGTCAGCGTTTCGTTGAATCCCGGGATGAAATGGAAGAACACCGTCGTCGTGAAGCCGAGTGCCGCGAGCGTGCGGCGCAGGCGGTTCGCGCCGGCGCTGCGCTGGATCTGCCAGGATGCGAGCAGTACGACCAGCGTCACGATGCCCAGCGCATGGGCCTGGCTGAAACCGCCGTGGCGCACGATGAAGAAGCCGGTCACGCAGCTCGCGATCGTGAACAGCACGTAGACCCTGCCGAGCGTCGTGTCGGCGCGCAGTTCGCACCGGCGGAGCAGGGCATAGAGCCCGGCGGACAACGAGACGAGACTGATGAGCGTGTGGAACATGCCGAACGGCGTGATACCGAGCATGGCGTCGACTCGTGCAGGTGTGGAAATGTTCCGCGGTGCCCGCGGGGCGGCGGGATGGGTGGAGCGGTGCGCTAAAAATGATACGACAGGCAGGCATCGCCAGCATGCGTTTCCGACGACTGACGCTCGCTGCATCGGCAGCGTGGTTTGTCTCGCGAGACAAATCGGGCGTGCGCAAAAACCTCGGCTCCAGCGCATAGCGCAGGCGCGAACGCCGGTCTATCACGCCGCTTGAGCGGCCGACAAAGTGCTGCTAGTGTAAAAGTCCACCGCATGTTCCCAGGGGATGGACATGGTCAGGGGCCACGCCGTTCTGCCGCATCGCCGCGTTCGCGCCCGCTTCGTCTCGACGCATCCGACGAGTTGGCTCGAGCCGCTCGGGCTCGCCGTTGCGCTGCTCGGATTTTCAGGCTGCGCACACGTGCCGCCCGCTGCGTCCGTGACGCAGTGGACGTATCCCGAAGGACCCGGCTGGGGATCGGCCTGCGAAGCGCCGCCTCCGCCGCAGCAGTCGCCGATCACGTTCGTCGGTGTCGCGACGACACCATGGACGGCGTCGACCGTCGTGCCGCAGGCCACGTTCGATCCGCACGACCAGAACGTCGTGTTCACGGCGTCGCCCGGGCCGTCCGTCGCGATGACGCCGGGGATCGGCGATTCGGCGAAACCCTATGTCTACACGGTCGCCGGATTTCATTTTCATCATCGCAACGAGCACGTCGTCGACGGTACTCCGGTCTTCGAGATCCATATCAAGACGACGGATCAATATGGCGGCACGGCGGTATTCGGCGCGCTCTGGAAAATCGACGACGGCGTGGCGGACGATCCCACGCTCGTTGCCGCGTATCGCTCGCTGAGCGCGCCGCCGGGGTCGGTGGAAGCCGTCGACCTGGGCAGCGTGCTCTGGCGGTTCGGCCATGAGTCGTTCTACAGCTACGTGGGTTCGCTGACGACTCCGCCGTGTACGGGCAACATCCGCTGGTTCGTGCTGCAGGCGCCGATCCGGACGCCCTCGGGCATCGTGAACCGGCTGCGAGCGGCGCTCCGGAGCAACGGCATGCCGGAGAACAACGTGCGCGGCGTCAAGCCGCTCGCTCAGCCCGCGCCGACGATCTATCGGGTGACGCCGAAGCAGTGAGTTGCTGCCTTCGCCGAAACGATCACGTCGACGCCGGGATTCGCCTTCGGCTTACAACCTGGTGCGGGACGCCCCCGCCACGTTCGCGCGAATCTGCACGACGTTGCCTTCGGGATCGACGCCGTCGCAGATGCGGTAGCCGCGCCATTCCCACTCGCGTTCGGCGGGCTCGATCTGGCCGCCGTGGGCGCATGCGGCCGCGCGGGCGGCGGCGAGATCGGCGACCGGAAAGATCAGTTTGACGCTCGCGTCTTCGCGCGGCCGCGGCGGGACGGCGATATCGATCTGCGCGGCGATCGCCGGCGGTATCGCGTGCACGACGAGTTCCGTCGCCGCGCTGCCGAGCACGACGAAACCGTCGTCCTGCTGCTCGACGGCCAGCGCCATCGTCTCGCGATAGAACGCGGCGACGCGTTCCACATCTTTCGCGAAGACGACGGCGCCGCTTTTCGGCGGCGCCGTCGTCATCGTCAATCGACCTCGAAGGACTGCAGCGACACCGGCGTAGTCGTCGATGCGGTCGCCGAGTCGTTGCCGGGCGTCGGATCGGGCGTTGCCGACGTGACGCTCGCCGTGTCGACGATCATCGTCGGCGGCAGGCCGGTGTCGATCGTGACGGTCAGGCTGAAGGTCGCGTTGCCGCCGGGCGGCACGCTCGCGATCGAACAGCTGACCGTGCCGGTCGCGCCGACGGCCGGCGTCGTGCAGCTCCAGCCGACCGGCGAGGACAGCGACGTGAATGTCGTGCCGGCCGGGATCGCGTTGGTCAGGGACACGGTGCTTGCCGTGCTCGGACCGGCGTTGCCCACGACGATGGTGTAGGTGATCGGCTGGCCGTTGATCGCGGACGTCGTCGACGGCGTGTTCGTCACACCCAGGTCGGCCGACGCGCCGACGGTCGCATTCGCGGTCGCGCTGTCGTTCGCGCTGTTCGGGTCGGTGGTTGCCGACGCGATGGTCGCGGTGTCGCTGAGCGTGCCCGGCGCAAACGACGGATCGATCGCGAGAACCAGCGTGAACGAGCTGGATTGCGGTGTCAGGCTCGGGATCGTGCAGTTGACCGTGCCGGCCGCGCCGACCGCCGGCGTCGTGCAGCTCCAGCCCGCCGACGAGGACAGCGACACGAACGTCGTGCCGGCCGGAAGCGCGTTCGTCAGCGAAACCGATGCGGCGGCGCTCGGGCCCACGTTCGACGCCATGATCTGGAAGGTCGCGTTCTGGCCCGCGTTGACGGTCGGGGTCAGGGACAGATTCGTCACGACGAGATCGGCGGACGCCGATACGGTCGTCGTCGCTGTTGCGCTGTTGTTCGACGGATCCGGATCGGTCGTCGCTGACGAGACCGTCGCCGTGTTCGACAGCACCGTGCCCTCGGCGACGGCAGGATCGACGGTCACATTCAGCGAGAACTGCGCGGTGCCGACCGCAGCGGTCGGATTCGTGCAGGACACCGTGCCGGCCGCGCCGATGGGCGGCGTCGTGCAGCTCCAGCCTGGCGGCGCCGTCGCGGAGAGGAAGGTCGTGCCGGCCGGCAGCGTGTCGCTCCACGATGCGGCATTGGCGGCGTCCGGGCCATTGTTGTTGACGAAAATCGTATACGAGAGCGCGGTTCCGGCAATGACCGGGTCCGCGTCGTCGGTCTTGGTGATCGCGAGGTCGGCCTGGGCGAAACCGGCGACGGTGAAGTACGCGATCAGCGGATCATGGTCGGAAACGCGCAGTGCCGAAGTCGCCGCGCTGCGCGCAGATTCCGGCCAGTCGGCGCCGACGCGCGCATGCTCGATGCGCCGCGCCGTCGTGTCGGTCACGACGCCGGCCGCGACGAGCGCGTGGTCGATGTTCTGCGCGTTGCCGTCCTCGACGTAGGAATAGCGCTGTGGTGCCGGCGGCGTGTTGACGAGGTTGGTCAGGTCGGGATTGAGCTGGTCGATGCCGTCGCCGGTGTTCGGCGCGATCGGACACGTTGCGCAGACGACGGTTTCGTTGTCGGGCGACGGGGTGCCCATGATCGTGCCGAGCGTGTTCGCATAGCCGTCGTTGAACTCGAACGCGTTCATGTCGCCGATCACGACGAGATGCTCGCCGGGCGCCGCGGTCAGGCGACCCTGCAGGTACTGCGCGAGGAAGTCGGCCTGGATCTGGCGCTTGCGGCGCACGCGGTCGCCGCCGGTCGTCGGACCCGCGGCGGCGATGTCCTCGATGCCCAGCAGCGAACGCAGATGGTTGTTCACGACGACGACCGGGAACGAGACCGTCGGCGAACGATTGACGACGGCGTCGAGCACGAGCGGCGGGCGATCGTTGAGCTGGGCGCTCGTGCCCGTGGAGGGGTCGATCCAGGTCGCGGCCAGACCGATCTGTGTGACTGAATTCACCGTCACACGCGGCGTCGTGCCGCCGACGGTCGCGGTCTTCACGAGATAGCCGACATCGATTCCGCCGCTGTCGTTGCCCTCGGCGAGATAGGCGACGTACATCGGGTCGGGCTGCATCGCGGCGATCGCATCGGCGCTGATCTGCGCGGCGAGGGCCTGCAATGTCGAGAGATTCTCGACCTCCTGCACGCCGACGATGTCGGGGTTCAGCAGGTGATTGCGGATCGCGAGCGATGCCTTCTGCAGGCGGTTCGCGAATGCCGTCGCCGTGAGCGCTACATCGTTCGTGAGCGGATCGTCGGCGGTGTCGTAGAAGCGCTGCAGGTTGTACGACGCGATCGTGAATTCGGTGGACGACGCCTGCGTGACGATGGTCGGTGGGGTTGCCGGCGTGACGGCCGGCGTGCCGGCCGTGCCGTCGGGATAGATCGCATAGGCGCGGAAGCCGTAGTCGAGCGGACCGGTGAGGTTGGCGACGACGTCGCCGCTCGCGACATCGAGCAGCGGCTGCGCGTTGATCGTCGCGCTCTCGACGCGCAGGCGCTCGGGGTTCGCGTCCCAGCGCGGAATCGGCGGAATCGAGCCGGTCGGCGGCGGGTTCGGCGCTTCGATGCCGGGCTCGCGAAACGGACGCGGCACGCCGGTGATGACAGCGTGGAAACGGCCGTTGCCCGTCGCGGTCGCGTCGGCTTCGGTGAGGCTGCCCTGGCTCGGTCCGACCACGGTCATCGACGCGGCCGACACGCGCATGCCTTCGAGACGTTCGAGCTGGTCGTGCGGACCGGCCGGATCCGGGAAGGTCGGCGTCAGCGCAACGGGCGCCGGCAACGTCTGGCCGGGCGGCGAAACCTGTACGACGCTCGGCGAAGTCAGTTCGGTGACCGGCGGCTGCAGCGGATCGGCCGGCGGTACGAATTCGGTGACGGTGCCGGTGACCTGCACCAGCGCCGTGAACGCGGCGGCGGCCGGCGGCGCGCTGCTCGTGAACACGAAGATGCCTTCCGACGTCGCCGGATCGGCGTCGACCTCGGCGTCTTCGTCCTGCACGAAGAAGCCGTTCGACTTCACGCCGGTCACGACGCCGCGCACGGTCACGCTGCTGCCGACGATCGGCGAACTTGCGCCCGGACCCTGGATGTCGTGGATCGGCGTGATCGTGACGTCATCGTTGTTGATCGTGCCGAGGCCCTGCGTGTCGCCGGCCGTCGCGCCCGAGAGGTTCGTGACGTTGACGAAGAAGGTCTCGTTCGCCTCGGCCGTGGTGTCGCCGTTCACGAGCACGTTGAAGGCGTAGGTCGAGCTGCCCGCGGGAATCGTCTGGCCGGTCAGCGAAACGGCGGTGAAGTCGGACGGCGCAGTCGCGGTGTCGTTCGCGGTAGCGATGTCGAACGTGACGCCGCCGGGGCCCGCCGGTGCCGTCAGCGACACCGTGAATGTAAAGGTCGTCGTGCCGGCGTCGCCTTCGGCAAGCGTGATATCGTTGACGTTCAGGGCCGGCGCT
>CAMLLF010000222.1 GCA_946480705.1 uncultured Lysobacteraceae bacterium
CGCCAGTTTCCAGTTCAGCTTCGCCGCCGTCACCGCCATCGTCACCCTGCACAGCCTGCCAGCCGTCAGGCGCTTGCTCGGGCCGCGCGAGGACGGCCAGGGCCAACCCCGACTCCACCTCGCCGGCGAGGGTCGGACCGGCGAGGAACGCGGTGCCGAGGTTGATGCCGAGCCACACCGCGCGACGCCGCGTCGTGCGCGGCACCGGCGCGAACAGGTCTTCCTCTTCGTCGAGACCGGCCGCGCCGAGGGCCTGGTGCTCGGCCTGGTCGCGGATGATGTCGACGACGTCGTCGATCGTGATGTGGCCGAGCAGCACGTTGTTCTCGTCGACGACCGGCGCGCTGAGCCAGTCGTGATTCGCGAAGCGCTGGGCGACCTCGGATACGCGCGTGTCGGCGTCGATCGCCGGCTGTTCGGCGTCCATGATGCGGTTGACCGCGTCGGCCGGTTCCGCGGTCAGCAGCTGGGCCAGCGAGATGCGGCCCTGGTACTGGCGGCGGCGGCTGACGACGTAGAGATGATGCGTGCCTTCGGGCAGTTCGCCGCGCAGCCGCAGGTAGCGCAGCACGACGTCGACGCTGACGTCGGCGCGCACGGTGACGACGTCCGGGTTCATGAGGCGCCCGGCCGTGTCCTCGTCGTAGGTCAGCATCTGTTCGAGGCGTTCGCGGTTCTCGCGATCCATCGACTTCAGCACTTCGTCGATGACGGTGTCCGGCAGGTCCTCGAGCAGGTCGGCGAGGTCGTCGATGTCGAGCGACTCGGCCGCAGCGACGATTTCGTCGGGGTCCATCGCGCGCAGCAGGTCTTCGCGGACGTCCTCGCCGACATGGACGAGCACCTCGCCGTCGTCCTCGGCGTCGACGAGCCCCCAGACCGCCTGGCGCTTGGCCGACGGCAGCGATTCGAGCAGGTTGCCGATCTCCGCGGGCGACAGCGTGTTGACGAGCCGCTTGACCGGCCCGAGCCGGCCGCTGTCGAGCGCCTGTTCGAGCAGGCGCAGCTGCTTGGCGGTCTTGTCCTGTCGCGCGGTATCGGCCATGGGTCAGTCCCTTGCAATGACGCGATTGTCGCGGACCGCGCGGTCCGCGCCTACCCGGGCGCGTTCGCCGCCGCGCGCCGCTTGAAACGCAGCAGCGGTTTTTCGACGCCATGCCACGACAGCGCGCCCGCCGCGACCGCGAGCGGCAGCGCAATCAGCGTGATGCGTGTCGGCGTCGGCACGGGCAGCGCCGCGGCGACGAGCTGCTGGATCGGAAAGCCCCAGAGATAGACGCCGTAGGAATAGTCGCCGAAGCGGTTGAAGCCGAGCAGGAAGCGCGGACCGTAGGCGAACCAGAACACCGCATAGCAGAGCCCGAGTCCGTACAGCGGCAGGAACCCGTCGCTGCCGTGAGCGAGCGCGGCCGCGGCGAACGGCAGCGGCACGAGCGCGCCGTGGAACGGCACGATGTCGCGGAAGCGGTAGAACGCGCTGCCGGCGAGAAAGAACGCGCCGAGCCGCAGGAACTCGTCGATCGGCATCATCGGCAGCGGAAACGGCGCATACAGCGCCGCGGCGAGCAGCGCGGCGGCATAGACGAAGCGCTCGCGCGTGTCGAGGAGACCGAGTACGCCGAACAGCGCGAGCCAGACATAGACGCGCACCTCGACGACGAGCGTCCACAGCGAACCGTTGACCGTATTCGGCAGCGGGTTACCGGCGAACACGCCGGGCAGGGTCCACTGCATGTCGGTCGCGAAAGTTGCATTTTTCCATATGTATCGCCACGTCTCCGGCGCGACGAGATACTCCGCGCGCGGCAGCTCGGTAACGGCGGTGCCGACGACGAGCGTCGTGACGAGCAGGCAGGCGAGATACGCCGGCACGATACGCAGCGCGCGCGAGCGCAGGAAGAACGCGAGATCCGGCCGGCGCAGCCAGGCGCCCGTGACGAGAAATCCGCTGATCGCGAAGAACACCTGGACGGCGATCGTGCCCGAATAGAGCCCGTAGCCGATGCCGAGCCGCGAGATGTGGTCCATCGCGCCCCCGATGCCGCAGATCGCGTAGCTGTGCCCGTAGATCACGGCCGATGCGGCGATCAGCCGCAACAGCAGCAGGTTGTCGCCCTTGGCGGCCATGGCCTGTTCGAGCGTGCGCCAGCGCGGCTGAGCGAACGGCGCATCGGCGGGAACCGGCGCGACGGGCGGCCCGCGCCATCGCTGCACGAGGGCGACGACGACGAGGCCGAGCAGCAACCAGTGGAAATCCTGCATCAGCGGCTCCCTTGCCGAAGTCGGGTCAGTTCGTCGCGCCGCGCGCCGCAGGCGCGGAAACGAGCGCCGCGTTGCCGGCGGTTTCGCCGTACAGCGCCTCGCGCAGCTGCGGCAGGATGCGCGCCATCAGCGCGGCGCGTCCGGCGTCGTTCTGGTGGAAGAAGTCGAAGTAGTAGCCGCAGCCGCCGCCGGGTGCATCGGCGAGCGCGTCGGTCGCATCGATGACGCGGATGCGGCCTTCGTCGACGAGCGGCTGCAGCACGCTGAGCGCCCATGCGTGCAATCCCTTGGGCGAGGCCTCTTTCCACGCGCCGGTCAGCGGCATCAGCACGATCACCGGCGGCTGCTTCCAGTTCAGCGCGCGCAGGCGATTGCGAATGTTGTCGCGGGTCTGGTGCAGGAAATCGGGCAGCGGCGTCGGTCCGTTCACTGCGCTGAAATCGAGCCGCGCGGCGAGTTCGGCGCGAAGTTCGCGGCACTGGTGACGCAGGCCGTCGGCGGCAGGGCCGGTCGCTGCGTCGACCGCATCGCAGGCAGCAACGCGGTCGACGCCGAAGTCGCACATGGTGCGCGTCTCGGACGGATTGCGCAGCACGGTGTCCGCCGCGCTGAAATTCTCGTTCCACCAGCGCAGCGACTTGCGCCGGTCGCGCGGCGCGCGCACGAAGTCGCGGATGTCCTCGCGATACTGGTAGAGCGCCGAATGCGTGCCCCAGGTGCCGAGTTCGTCGAGATCGAACGGGACGTGAGCGGCAATCGTCGCATCGTCGGCGAAGCGCCGGAACGGCACGGCGATCGCCAGTTCGTAGCTGCCGTTTCCGGGGAATTTGAACGTCGTCAGGTCCGTCGCGAGGATGCCGCCGCGCAGCGGCGCGCGGTGCGCGGCGAGCCAGTCCGTCAGCACGTCAACGGTCATCCAGTGCGAGCCCGGCATGCTGAGGTTCGCGTGCACGACGCCGTGTTCCTGCGCGAGCGCCGCGAGCGCCTCGTGATCGATGCCGTAGACCGGGCGCGAGCTGCCGATCGTCACGAGATCGAGTTTCGCGAGCGCGGGATCGGTCAGCGCGCGCTTTAGCCGCAGACTCGTGCCCGCGTGGCTCTCCGGCTTGACCATCGGTTCCCAGGCGCCGAGGCGGAACAGTCCTTCGCAGGCGGCGACCAGCAGCAGCGGCGCGACGAATTTGAGGATCGTCTTGATCGTCATGTCAGAACTGGAAATAGATGAACGGCGTCGTCGCCGCGGGCGTGAACCAGATCAGCAGCAGGCCGATCGCCGCGAGCGTCGTCGCGAAGACCGGACCGCGTTCGCGCGCAAGCCATTCCTTGAAGCCCTTCCAGCCGCCGAGCAGGTGCACGGCGAGCATGGCACTCAGGAGCAGCAGCATCGGCAGATGCGCGCCTTCGTCGAACGCCGGCGCGGCGGCGCCGGCGATGTTGCCGATCAGCGTCTTCGCGTCGCCGAAGGTCTTTGCGCGGAAAAAGATCCAGGCGAAGCAGACCAGGTGAAACGTCAGCGTCCAGCGGACCGCACGCATGACGGCGTTGCCCGCGTTCCAGAACGGCAGCCGGAACAGCACGCCGCGTTCGAACGCGAGATAGCCGCCGTGGAGTCCGCCCCAGATCACGAAGTTCCAGCTGGCGCCGTGCCACAGGCCGCCGAGCAGCATCGTCAGCATGAGGTTCACATACGTGTGCAGCTCGCCCTTGCGGTTGCCGCCGAGCGAGATGTACAGGTAGTCGCGCAGCCAGCGCGACAGCGTCATGTGCCAGCGCCGCCAGAACTCCTGCACGCTGTCGGCGAAATACGGATAGTTGAAATTCTGCGGGTAGCGGAAGCCGAGCAGCAGCGCGAGGCCGATCGCGATGTCGGTATAGCCCGAGAAATCGCAGTAGATCTGGAATGCGAACGCATAGACCGCGAGCAGGCTGTCCCAGAAGCCGTGCTGTGCCGGGTTCGCGAAGATCGGATCGGCGTACAGGGCGAGATTGTCGGCGAAGACGATCTTCTTGACGAAGCCGAACGCGATCAGCACGAGCGCGCGCTGCACGTCGGCCGCGCCGACGCGCTGGTCGCCGTCGAGTTCCTTGAAGAATTCGTAGTCGCGCACGATCGGGCCGGCGGCGAGCTGCGGAAAGAACGAGACGAACAGTGCGTAGTCGAGCAGGTTGCGGCGCGGCCGGCTGACGCCGCGATAGACGTCGATCGTGTAGGAGAGGCTCTGGAACGTGTAGAATGAGATGCCGACCGGCAGCACGATGTCCATGGCCGAGAACTGCAGCGAAGTGCCGAGCGCGGCGTTCGCGACGTTCCAGTTCTCGATGAGCCAATTGGCATATTTGAAAAAGGCGAGCAGGCCGAGGTTCGTGCAGAGGCTCAGCATCAGCAGCCAGCGCGGCCGCGACACGCGCACCATGCCGAGCGCGATGCAGTAATCGAGCAGCGTGGAGTAGACGATGATGCCGAGATACATCCAGCTCCACTGGCCGTAGAAGTAGTAGCTCGCCGCGAGCAGCATGAACTTCTGCGCGGTCGGCCACGGGCGCAGGCTCTTGTTCAGCGTGAGCACGATCACGAAGAACACGACGAAGTGCAGGGAATTGAAAAGCATGCGTTGCGTGTTTCTCGGTGATGGATGCGCTGCGCGACGGGAAGAGCGGTGGAGCCTGCCGCTTCATCCGCTGTCGTCGGCGACGAGTTCCGCGAGCAGGAAACGGTCGTTCTCGACGACGATACGCGTTCCGGCCGGCGCGGCCGTCTGCGGCGTGCAGCCGTCGATGAGTTCCGCAGCTTCGCCGGATCGCGGCTTGGGCAGCAGCAGATAGCGGATCCCGAACCGGCGCATGTACTGCGTCGCGGCGGCGAGGGAACTCACGTACTCCGGCCGCGACAGCGCGACCGACGGAAAATCCTCGAATCGCGCCGGCAGCCGCGCGGCCGCTTCGAACGGTGCGCAGCCGACGACGCGCGCGACGCCCGGCTGTACACGCAGGTATTCGGCGATTTCGTCGAGACCGGCATAGGCCACGATGCCGTGGCCGATCTTGCGCGAATCGCGCGGGCTGCGGTCGAGCACGAGATCGAACGCGCGCGTGCCCGGCGCCCAGCTTGCGCTCGCGAAGGCATAGATGCCCTGGAACGCGGCAAACCCGAGCAGGATAGCCTGCAGCAGGCGGCGCGCCGGCGCGGCGTGGCAGAGCTGGCGCCAGGCGAATGCAACGCCGAGCGTCAGGGCCGGAACCAGCGCGGCGATGAAGTAGTTACCGTCGCTGCCGCGCGTGTGATAGCGCCAGCCGGTCGCGATGACGATGCCGGCGACGATCAGACCGCCCAGCAGCAGCCGGTGCGCATCGGCGGCTGCGTCGCGCGGCACGCGGCGCGGTCGCAGCAGCACGGCGGCCAGCGGAAGCCAGAGCCAGACGTTGCCGGTCCAGCTGATTGCGATGTGTTCGAGGCGGTCCGGCCGCAGCAGCCAGTCGACGACGAGCGCCGGAACGTCGGACCAGTCCTGCGCGAACGCCCAGACCAGCGTGCCGGCCGGTTCGCGCAGTTCGAAGCCGAGCGCAAGCCAGAGCTTGAACAGCGGATCCGGGCCTATCGTCGGCAGCCCGGCGAGCAGCCACGTGCGCGCGGCGACGAACGCGGCGGCGGCGAGCGCGAGAACGAGTGCCGTCGCGGCGACGGGTCTTGACGACGGTCCGGCCGGCATCTGCGTAGGAAGGCGCCACAACGCGATCGCTGCGGTAACGACGAGCAGGCCGAGATACGGCACGGCGACGAGCTTGCTCGATACTGCGAGCAGCGCTGCCGCGAGCGCCCACGCCAGCGCGCCGGCGTCGCGCCGGCGCACCGCGTCGCCGCCGAACAGGCAGGCGAGCATGAGCATCAGCGCACAGATGAGATCCGGCTTGGGTTCGATCGCCGGGTTGGCGATCGCCGGCAGCGTGAGGACGAGCGCCGCGAGCGGGATCTGCGCCGGCAGCGATTCCACGCCGAGACGCGCGAGCAGACGCACCACGGCCAAGGCCAGCAGCACGAGCAGCAGTATCGTCATGCCGCAGACGACGCTGGCGTCCAGTGCGCCCAGCGGCAGCAGCCAGACTTCGTACAGTTTTGGAAAATAGTGGACCGGCGAAACGAGGCCGAGCGATGCGAACGGCGAGCCGTCGGCGCTGAGCACGTACTCGGGGCGAAGGCCATACCAGAGACCGTCGAAGCTGAACGCGGTATTCGTGCGCGCGAAGAGCACGAGCACCCAGCCCGCGAGCGCGGCGAGCAGCATGCGTTCGCGCAGCGGTGCGCCGTGCGCGCGCTGCAGAAGGTGAACGCTCAGCGGACGGCTGCGCGCCCAGAGCGCTGCGGGCAACAGCAGCAGCGTCAGCACGCGCAGCGCGACCGGCGTGCCGCTGGTCCCGGAGCTGCTCGCGCAACTGCCGCCCGCCATGCAGGCCGAAGTCTCGCGGCGGGGGCTGGAGCGGGCGCAGCATTGGCTCTCGGTGCTCGACCGGCACATGCTGGGCG
>CAMLLF010000223.1 GCA_946480705.1 uncultured Lysobacteraceae bacterium
GTCGTGGTGCCGTTGATGGCCACGCCGGTCGCGCCGTTGATCACGGTGTTGTTGACGACGTGCACGTCGGTGTTCGTCAGATTGACGCCGAGCGCGTAGTCGGTGCCGCCGAGGTTGTCCTGTCCTTGTATAACGTTGTTCTGCAGCGTTACGCGGTTCGGTGGACTGCCGGTGTTCTGCGATATGGTGATGCCGCGCACGAAACGGCTGCCGGTGACGCGGTTCGCATCGAGCGTCACGAAACCGCCGGCGCTGCCGGCGACGGTGATGCCGCTGCCGAGCACGCCGTTCTCGCCGCGGATGCGGTTGCGGAACAGGTTGACCTGCCAGCTGCCGGTGAATCGATCGGCGCAGATCGCGGGTCGCGGCAGGCCGGTCGGTCCGGTAGCGAGCAGCGTGCTGTCGCCGATGACGAAGGTCGGGTTGCCGCTGCCTGTGCCGGTCATGCGGATCATGCAGTCGCCGGTCGTGTTGTCGGCCTCGACCATGCGGATGCGGCTCAGCGCGTAGGTCGACGCATCGGTCGACTGATGCTGGACGAAGAGGCTGCCGCGCCGCAAGACGAGGTCCTCGATGCGCACGTTGACCGGACCGCTCGCGGGCGACTGCACCGCGATGCCGCGCCGTGGAGCGATGCCCGTGACGGCGCGCAGGGTCAGTGACTTGCGGATCGTGACGAACTCGTCGATGGCCGTATAGGCGTCCGGCACGAACAGGTCGTCGGTGCCGATCTGCACGGTGTCGCCCGGAGCCGCACTGTCGATGCAGGCCTGCAAGGTGCCGAGGCAACTGCCGACGCCCACGAGATTCGGCCAGGTCAGCGTCGCGGCGTGCGCCGCGGGGCAGGCGAGCAGCAGCGCTGCGAGCCATCCGGCGTTGTGGAAAGGTCTGCGATCGCGATTCATGGAAGTCTGCCTTCAGGAGGGGCGCGAGCCCGTGCCGCCTCCAATACGAGGAAGCGGTGCCGATCCGTGCAGCGGACGTTTCGTCGCTGGCGGGACTGTGCTGTACTGGGGCAATTCCTGCCGTGCCGGGGCACCATGGTCGACACGCACGACGTTCCCGATGACGCCGAAGCGACGGCGCGGATCGCCGAGCTGCTGCACCGCCTGCTCAGCGAGCGCACCGGCGCGCTTGCGGAACTGTTCGCGGTCGGCCAGGCCGACCTGCGCCGCATCGCGCGGCACGAGCGGCGTCTTTCCGGCGGCGGTGAAACATTGTCCACAACCGCACTCGTCAACGAGGTATACATGAAGCTGCGCGGCGGCAGCCTGCCGGGCGTCGCCGACCGCCGTCACTTCTACGCGCTGGCCGGCCGCGCGATGCGTCAGGTGCTCGTCGACTACGCCCGCGGCCGGCTTGCGCGAAAGCGCGGCAGCGGGCTGGCGCCCGTCGCGATCGACGACGCGGCGCTGAGCGTCATCGACGAGGCCGAAGCCCTCGGCGCGATCGAACTCGCCGATGCGCTGGACCAGCTCGAGCGCGTGCGCCCGCGTCTCGCGCAGGTCGTGTACCTGCGTTTCTATGCCGGCATGAGCGACACGGAAATCGGCGGCCTGCTCGCGGTCGAGGAAAGCACGGTACGCCGCGACTGGCTGAAGGCGCGCGGCTGGCTGTATGCGCAGCTGCATCCGGACAGCGCGCCGTCATGAGCGGCACGGGCACGGATCCGGAACGGGCGCGCTGGGCGCGGCTGGAAGGTACGCTCGACGAATTGCTGGCGCTGGTCGAGTCGGAACGGCAGCGGCGCCTGGCCGAACTCGACGCTTCGGTACCCGAGGACGCCGCCGCGCTGCGCGGCTGGCTGCGCGGCATCGACCGGGCCGATGAAATCCCGCTGCCGGACGCGGCCCGAGGCGCGCAGCCGGCCGCATCGCAGCGCGTCGGTCCCTGGATCCTGCTGCAGCCGATCGGGCAGGGCGGCATGGGCACCGTGTGGCTCGCCGAACGCGCCGACGGCGCGTATCGCCAGCAGGTCGCGATCAAGTTCCTGCGCGAGGACTCGCCAAGCCTGCGCTCGCGCTTCGCGCAGGAGCGCCAAGCGCTCGCGCGGCTGCAGCATGCGCAGATCGCGCGGCTGCTCGATGCGGGATTCAGCGCCGGCGGCACGCCGTATCTCGTCACTGAATACATCGCCGGCGTGACGCTGGACCACTGGTGCGCGCGCGCGCAGCCCGGCCTCGACGAGCGCCTGCGCGTGTTCCGCGCCGTGGCCGCCGCCGTCGCGCACGCGCATCGGCACCTGATCGTCCATCGCGACCTGAAGCCGCAGAACATACTGGTGGACAATGAGGCTCAGGTTCATCTGCTGGATTTCGGCATCGCGAAGCTGCTCGACGCGGACGGCGCGCAGACGCACGAGCGCGCATTGACGCCGGACTTCGCCGCGCCCGAGCAACTCACCGGCGAGCCAGTCACGACGGCGACCGACGTCTACGCGCTGGGCGCGCTGCTGTATCTGCTGCTGAGCGGACGTCCGCCGCTGGCGATGCGCGATCTCTCGCTCGCGGAGTTCGTGCGCCGCGTCTGCGAAGTGACACCGCCGCCGCCGAGCGAGGTGACGACATTGACGCAGGTGCCGGCGCGGCAGGTGCGCGGGGATCTCGATGCGATCGTCGGCAAGGCATTGGCCAAGGAGCCCGCGGACCGCTACGCGACGGTCGACGCGCTGCTGCGCGACCTCGATCGCAGCGCAGCCCGGCTGCCGATCGACGCGCGCGCGCCGTCGCGCGGCTACCGGTTGCGCAGGTTCCTGCAGCGCCATCGCGTTGCCGTCGCCGTCGCGGGCCTGCTCGGTGTAGCGGTGATGCTCGGTGTGGCCGGCACGTTGTGGCAGGCGCGCATCGCCGCGCAGGAACGCGATCGCGCGCGCGCGGAACGCGATGCCGCACGCCTCGAAGCCGCGCGCAACGGCGCGCTGTACGAATTTCTCGTCGGCCTGTTCCGCGACAGCGCGAACGAGTCGGAAAAATTCACCGCGAGCGAACTGCTGAGCCGCGGCGCGGTCTGGCTCGGGGCGCATCCGCCGGCCGACCGCGACTCGGCCGTGCTCGTCCACTCGGTGCTCGGCGAACTGCAGCTGCTGCGCCGCGATCCGCAGGGCGCGCGCGAACTGCTGGCGCCGTTGCTCGAGCGCAGCGATATCGATGAACTGCCGGCCGAACTCGGCGCGCGCCTGCGCTGCGTGCTTGCGTTCGCCGAGCACGCCGGCGGGAAGCTCGAGCGGGCTCGCGAACTCAGCGAGCGGGGTGTCGCGCTGGCAACGGCGCTGACCGGCAGCGCGCGCGCGACTTTGCTGCGCTGTCGCAGCGTCGCTGGCGCAGTGCTCGCCGACCTGAACCGTGATGCGGAAGCCATGGACATGCTGCGCACCGCACTGGCCGAGGCCGAGGGCGGCGTCGGCGAAGACACCGAGTCCGCGCTGCAGCTCGCCGGCATCGAGCATGCCTACGCGCTGGGCTCGTATTACGGCGGAAAGATCGACGACTCCCTGACCCACAACGAGCGCGCGCTCGCGATCTATACGCGGCTCGGCCGGCGTGACAGCGCCGAAGCGCTGTCGACGCTCGGCAATCTCGCGCTGGCGCGACTGAACGGCGGACGGGTGCTCGATGCCGACGCGAGCTTCGCCGAAGTGATTGCGCGCACCGAGGAACATGCCGGCGCGTCGGCCGGATTGAGCCAGCGGCTCATCAATGCCGCCACCGCCAAGCTCGTGCTGGAGCAGCCCGATGCGGCCGTGCGCTGCTCGATCGCGCGGCGGCGATACAGCGCGAACTGAAGATCGCGGAAGGCGCGCCGCTCGCGCAGGCCGCGATCGAACGTGCGAAAGCCGCGTTGCTGCAGCGTGATTTCGGCAAGGCCGATACGGAGCTCGCCCGCGCGGAAACGCTGATCGCGGCGAGCTATCCGCCGTCGCATCATTACCGCGGTCTGGTTCCGGAACAGCGCGGCCGCCTGTTGCAGGCGCGCGGCGATCCGGCCGGCGCGCAGGCGCAGCTCGACATCGCGGCCGCGCAGTTTCGCAGCGGCGGCCGCGCGGCGCTGCGCCCGCTCGTGCGCACGCTCGCGCTGAAGATCGAGTTCGCGCTGGGGTCGGGCGACGCCGCCGCGTTACGCAGCGCCGCCGACGCAGCGGCGAACGCAGCGCAGCCGTTGCCGTTCGGCGACTGGCTGCGGGCCTGGACCGAGGCGCTGCAGGGACGCGGCAGGCAGTTGGCCGGAGACGCAGCAGGCGCCGCGCAGATTCATTCCGCCGAGCCGCGCCTTGCCGCGGCGCTCGGCGCGGAGCATCGGCTGACACGCGCCGCGCGGCTGTGGACCGGGCACGCCGAGCGGACGGCGCGAACGCCAGGCGTTGCACTCGATACGGAAACGACACGTCCGGATCCGTAGCGGGCAGATCGCTCCGGGACACGCTGGCGAAGATCCGCCGATGACGGCGTGCGGCCGCCCAATTCAGTGCGCGATGCAGATCGAGTCCCGGATGCGCTTCCTCGCACTGCAGCGCGTCGACGTGCCGTTGATCGTTCAACGCACGATTGCGCGGACGTGTCCCCCGGCTTCGCTAAGGTTGAAAGCCGTTCGCGAACAGCAGGTCCGGATCGGCATCGATGACGAGATCGAGATTCAGCACGGCGTTCGGATAACCCGATTCGATGTTCAGGGTCGAAAAGCGCACCGTGTTGTCGCCGTCGACGAGTTCGGCGAGCGGGATGTCGATCGCATGGTTGTAGCCGCCGGTCTGCCCCGGCGTGTCGAGCATCGCGACTTCGCCGGGCGTGAACGCGCGCACGTGGACCGGCCCGTCGTTGATCTGATAGCGCAGCCGTCCCGTGCCGAGCCGGATACCGTCGATGTTGTAGCCCTGGTAGTAGCCGTTGAACACGAGCCGCGCGCGCGTCGCGTGCGCGAGCGAGACGTTCGTGAAGGTCAGCGGCGCGCTCAGCGTCGACACGCTGTTGGGCATCACGTAGCCGAGACTGAGCCCGTTGTGCACGGTCGTGTGCAGCGTGCCCGGCGGATATTCGTCGACCGTCGTGCGCGTCGACGCAATCGCGGCGTCGGGAATTTCGTATTCGCGCGTCCAGGTGATCGCCGGGCCGTCGAACCCGATGTTGTCCCAGTACAGATTCCATGAACGCAGCGGCCGCGGCAGGCCGCCGAACGTGGTCGCGTATTTCCAGGTCGCATGGTTGTGGCCGATCAGATGCACGTAGCCGCGCGAGAACGGCAGCGGCGGCGCGAAATTCACGATGCGGCGGCTGACCGGCGGCGCGAAGTTCACGCCGTCGTCCGAGGGCGGGGAGGTCAGCACGTCGAGCTGCGTCGCCGACATGCGCAGTTCGACGCGGCACAGGCGGCCCTTCTGCGCGGGAATCGTCGACGCCGAGCCCGGGATCGTGGTCAGCGCGTAATCGCGCACGTCGTGGATCTCGACGTTGTTGCTCACGAACACGAGCATCACGCCGTTGCGCGGATTGGGGCCGCGTCCGTTGAGGTCCCACGCCGGTGTCGGCGACGGATCTTCGCTGATGACCACGCTCATGTAGCCGAGCAGGAAGTTCGTCGTCAGGTCCGTGTCGAACACGATGCGGCCGGTGCGGCCGGCGAAATCGAACGGCTGGCGGATGCGATAGACGTTGCTGCCGTAGTTCTGGGAACCGACCGCGGTCAGCAGATAGCGGCTGTTGATGTGCGCCGACGGATCGCAGACCAGCGTGTCGCGGTTCGCCGGCAGAAAGCCGGTGACATCGCTGCGGCACGGCGGCGGCTCGTCCGGAATCAGGCCGAACTCCGCATCCCAGACCCAGAACGTCACGCCGTCGCCGGTCGACAGCGACGGCGCGTAGCGCGTCGCGCTGAAGCGCGAGCGACTCAGCTCGTTGCCGCGGCCGCGATCGGCGGGCGGCGCCGGACCGTCTTCGAAGGTTTCGCAGAACGCCGGCGCGGCAAGGCCGCACGCGCCGGCGAACGCGACCGCCGGCGCTGCGGCGGCGAGCAGCACCGGCACGGCGACGAACGCGGCGAGGCGCACGAGGTCAGTTCTGGATGCGGATCGGAATCGGGTAGTACGCGCCCGAGAGCACGGCCGCGTCGAACACGTGAACCTCGTCGCCGTAGCTCGGCACGCTCTTCAGGCCCGACGGCGTCGTCGCCTGCACGAACAGCTCGTAGTCGCCGTTCGGGAAGGCGGCCGAATTGAACTGCAGGGCGTAGCGCCCCTGCGGCGCCGGCACGTGACGCGCGGTGTCGAGCAGCACGAGGCGCGTGCCCGGCGCCGTAGCGCCGCTCGCGCGGATGAACACCTCGAGCGTTGCGATGCCTGCCGTGCCGCCGGCGCTCCAGACCTCGCCGCTGACGACCGGCATGTGCATCAGCTGCGGCGCCCAGCCGGCCCAGCTCGCATTGCCGACTTCGACATTCAGCGGAACCGTGCCGCTGACCGTGATGCGCGTCGGCGACGTCGCCGAGAGATGCTGCGCTTCGCCGACATCCGTGTCGCCGATGCGCTGCAGCCGCGCCGGCGGACCGAGCCGCGGCAGCTCCGCATGCAGCGGGAAAGGATGCAGCGCCGCCGGCGGCGTGTAGGCCGGCGCGCTGCCCGGCGGATAGAACACCTCGACATGCGCGTTCAACAGACCCGCGTTGTCGGCAAAAAACTGGAACGTGTTGTTGCCGACCAGCAGTGGCGAGCCGCCGCCCTGCACGAGCGTGCCGAGCCGGATCCGCGCGGTATGCGGCATGCCCCACTGCAGCAGCGACGCGTTGTACGGTGCGC
>CAMLLF010000224.1 GCA_946480705.1 uncultured Lysobacteraceae bacterium
CCGCGACCGATGCGGACTACGCGGCGATCGAGGCGATCATCGCGCACGAGTACTTCCACAACTGGACCGGCAACCGCGTGACCTGCCGCGACTGGTTCCAGCTGTCGCTGAAGGAAGGGCTTACGGTCTATCGCGAGCAGCAGTTCAGCGCCGACATGAACTCCGCGACGCTCAAGCGCATCGAGGACGTGCAGATCCTGCGGCGCGCGCAGTTCGCCGAAGACGCCGGCCCGCTCGCACATCCGGTGCGGCCGTCGGAATACAGCGCGATCGACAATTTCTACACCGCGACGGTCTACGACAAGGGCGCCGAGCTCGTGCGCATGATCGCAGGCCGGCTCGGCCGCGCCGCCTGGCGCAAGGGCATGGACGAGTATTTCCGTCGTCACGACGGCGCGGCGGCAACCATCGAGCAGTTCTTCGCCGCGCTCGGCGACGCCAACGGCCTCGACCTGACGCCGTATCTGGCTTGGTACGCGCAGGCCGGCACGCCGCAGCTCCATGCCGAAGGCAGCTACGACGCGGCGGCGCGGCGCTATTCGCTGCGACTGCGCCAGCACACCGCAGCGACGCCGCGGCAGCCGCGCAAGCGTGCGCTGCCGATACCGGTGCGCGTCGCACTGCTCGGCGCCGACGGCCGCGACTTGCCATTGCGCCACGCGCCCGGCGAGCCGGCGCAGAACGAGCGCGTGCTGGAGCTTGCGGGCGACGAGCAGACCTTCGTGTTTTCCGACATCGACGCGCCGCGCGCGGCGTCGCTGCTGCGCGGCTTCTCTGCGCCGGTGCGCCTGCAGAGCGATCACGATGCAGACGACCTCGCGTTCCTGCTGCGCCATGAAAGCGACGGCTTCAATCGCTGGGAGGCCTCGCAGCAGCTCGCACGCAACGCGCTGCTGCGCGTGCTCGGCGGCGATGCGCAGGCGCCGGAGCTGCGCATCTGGTGCGACACCGTCGCCGAGCTGTTCGCCGCCGACATCGATCCGGCATTGCTCGCCGAACTCTCGACGCCGCCCGACTACAACGAACTCGCGCCGCAATGCGAACCGCTCGATCCCGCTGCGCTGCACGCGGCACGCGAAGCCGTGGAACTCGCGCTCGCGCGGCGGCTCGCCGACACGCTGAGCGCGCGGCACACGATGCTGCTGCGCAGCGAAGCCGGCGCGCTCGACGGTGCTGCGCGCGGCCGCCGCCGTCTGCTGAATCGCTGCCTGCGCCTGTGGCTGCGCATCGACAACGAACTGGCGCCGGAAGTCGCGGCGACGCGCTACGTATTGGCGCCGACGATGACCGAACGATTGGCCGCGCTCGCCGGGCTGCTGGCACAGGATGCGCCGCAGGCGCAGAAGGCGCTGCAGGATTTCGCGCGCCGCTACGACGCCGACGCGGTGACGCTCGACAAATGGTTCGCGCTGCAGGCAACGGTGCTGCGGCCTGAAACGGTCGAGCGCGTCGCGGCGCTGCTGCATCACCCGCGCTTCAGCCTGCGCAATCCCAATCGCGTCGCCGCACTGCTGAATGGCTTCGCGGCGCGCAATCCGATCGCATTTCACCGCAGCGACGGCGCGGGCTACCGCCTCGTGGAGCAGGCGCTGCGCGACATCGACGCACTCAATCCGACGACCGCGGCGCGGCTCGCGACGACGCTCAAGGATTGGCGCCGCCTCGAACCGCAGCGCCGGCACCTGCTGCAGGCGAGTCTGCAGCGGCTCGCCTCCGGCGAAACCTCGCACGACCTCGCCGACATACTTCGCCGCAGTCTTGACTGACGTATGCGCTGACGTCAGACGGCGTTAACGGCCGCGGCGTTACACTGTGGCCGTCTCACGGCCCGAGGTGTGCGTCATGCGTCGAATCCTCTGCTCATTGCTGGCCGCCGCCACACTCGCCGGATGCGCGAGCACCGGCTACTACCATCAGGACGGCGCCGCCGATTACTACTACGAGCGCGACCGCAGCTATTCCGGCTACTACGCGGGATATTCCACCGGTCCCGGCTACTACGGTTTCTATGACCCCTACTGGGGACCGGGCTTCCGCTACGGCCTGACGAGCTGGCCCTACCTCGGTTACGGCTTCGGCTACGGTTCGTACTATTCGGGCTGGCCGTATTTCGGCTATTCGCCCTGGTATGACAGCTGGTGGGGCGTCGGCTACAACGACTGGTCCTGGCATCGCCATCAGCAGACGCTGGCGCGCGAACGCGACCGCCGCGTCGATCGCGAGGCCGCGGCAATTGCCGGACTCAACAGCCGCCGCGGTACCGGCGACGGCGCATTCGTCGGTTCGACGCGGGGCGCGCGTGTCGCGCCGGGTGTCGAATCTTCACGCGGGTTTGACACCGGACGACAGCTTCGGACCGAAAGTGTCGATCCTTACTACGGCGTGCCCCGCGTACGCCGCGGCGAAGGCGTGCAGCGCGATCCGGCTCAGCTCGGTGAGCGCGGCCGGCTGCAGAGCTCGCCGGGGCTGCCGTCGCGCGAAGGGCGGCCGATCCGCACCGGGCCGGCCTTCAACGAAAGCCGCATGGGCGCGGGAGCGCCGGCACCGCGTGCGCCGACGCGCGAGTCCGCGCCGACTCCGCGGGCGTTCGCACCGCCACCGGCCATGGACCGCTCGCCGAGCTTCACGCCGCGCGGCGACGCCGGCGGCGGCTCGTCGCGCAGTGGCGGCGGCCGCGTCCGGAAAGACACGCAATGAGCACGCCATAAAAAAAGGCCCCGCAAGGGGCCTGTATAAGTCCGCGCGGGTCGGCGCGGAGGAGAGAGGCAGTACGGCGTCAGGCAGTGAGGCGACCGAGCGCTTCATTCAGGCGCGCGATGCGCGAGGCCAGCGGCGCGACCAGAGGATCGACCTCGTTGGCGGCCTTCTGGCGGCGGATGTTCGCGATCGCAAGTTCGAGCTTGCCGACCTCGATCAGCAAATCCACGCGCATGAACAACGGATTGACCTGAATCATCGGATCGATAGCAGCGTTCATGGCGTGTGTCCCTGGGGCTGTGCGGTTGCGTGATCTGTGATGCAGTTCGCGTGCCAGTCGCCGGAAACTGAGGTTGCGATCACGGTTGACGCTTTTTTTCCGCCTGTGACGGCTTGGGTCGCTTCCTGACGTCGCTGAACGTGTCGAGTTCGCCAACGTATAGTTCGACAAGTTTCACGGTTTGCTAATGCGCCACCCGGATACTCTGCGCCCGGCCAAAAATAAAAACGCCGCAGCTGCTTGCGCAATCTGCGGCGTTTACCGGTTACTGGCGCCCGGCACACGGTCCTCTTGGATTCCCCCTGTTCCTAAGACCGCCGGGCGCCAGCCTCTAACCCCTGAGTCAGCGCGGTACCGCAGCGATCCTTGGTGCGTCCTCCCACCGACGCAGAGCCGGCCCCTGAATTCCGACTATCGACGTGCTCGCAAACGCCGTGCGTCGGTGGGAGTGCGAAACAGGTAATGCATTCGGCGTGCCAACTGCGACACAGATGCGCCTCGCGTTTTCGTTCCTTCCGGCCGAGTCCGCCTGCGGCGGCACGACGCTGCCGGTAGAATCCGCGCCGTTTCCTTCCTTCAGCGCATCGCCATGGATTTTTTCCGAACCTTCGACGTCATCGTGATCGGTGGCGGTCATGCCGGCACCGAGGCGGCGCTCGCCGCGGCGCGCTGCGGCGCACAGACGCTGCTGCTGAGCCACAACATCGAAACCATCGGTCAGATGAGCTGCAACCCCGCGATCGGCGGTATCGGCAAGGGACATCTGGTCAAGGAAGTCGATGCGCTCGGCGGCGCCATGGCGCGGGCGGCCGATCAGGCCGGCATCCAGTGGCGCGTGCTCAATGCCTCCAAGGGCGCGGCCGTGCGCGCGACGCGCTGTCAGGCCGATCGCGCGCTCTACAAGGCCGCGATCCGCCGCATCGTCGAAAACCAGCCGAACCTGACCCTGTTCCAGCAGGCCGTCGACGATCTGATCCTCGACGGCGACCGCGTCGCCGGCGCGATCACGCAGATGGGCCTGCGCTTCCATGCCGCGACCGTCGTGCTGACCGCCGGTACCTTCCTCGCCGGCAAGATCCATATCGGTTTCGCGAACTACGCCGGCGGGCGCGCCGGCGATCCACCAGCCGCGACGCTCGCCTCGAGGCTGCGCGAACTCACGCTCGGCACCGACCGGCTCAAGACCGGCACGCCGCCGCGCATCGACGGCCGCAGCATCGACTATCGCGAACTGCAGGCGCAGCCGGGCGACGACCCGATGCCGGTCATGTCGTTTCTCGGCGATGTCGCCGAGCACCCGCGCCAGCTGCCGTGCTGGATCACGCACACGAGCGAGCGTACGCACGACATCATCCGATCGGCGCTCGACCGCTCGCCGCTGTACACCGGCAAGATCGAAGGCGTCGGCCCGCGCTATTGCCCGTCGATCGAAGACAAGGTCGTCCGCTTCGCCGACAAGAACTCGCACCAGATCTTCATCGAACCCGAAGGCCTCGACACGATCGAGATCTATCCGAACGGCATTTCCACGTCGCTGCCGTTCGACGTCCAGCTCGACCTCGTGCGCTCGATCAAGGGCTTCGAGAACGCGCACATCACGCGCCCGGGCTATGCGATCGAATACGACTATTTCGATCCGCGCGGACTCAAGGCGTCGCTCGAGACCAAGGCCATCGCCGGCCTGTATTTCGCCGGCCAGATCAACGGCACGACCGGTTACGAGGAAGCCGCCGCGCAGGGGCTGCTCGCCGGCCTCAACGCCGCGCGCGCCGCACAGGGACGCGAGCCGTGGACGCCGCGGCGCGACGAAGCCTATCTCGGCGTCCTCGTCGACGACCTGATCACCAACGGCACGAGCGAGCCGTATCGCATGTTCACCTCGCGCGCCGAATACCGTCTCCAGTTGCGCGAAGACAACGCCGATCTGCGCCTGACCGAGCAGGGCTACGCGCTCGGCTGCATCGATCAGGCGCGCTACGACGCATTCCGCGCCAAGCGCGACGCCGTCGCCGCGGAAACCGCGCGCCTGAGCGCGATCTGGGCTGCACCGGGCAATGCGCTCGGCCGCGCGCTCGAAGACGAACTCGGCATCAGCCTGACGCGCGAAGCGAGTGCGCTCGATCTGATGCGCCGTCCCGAACTCGACTACGCGAAGCTCGCGCGCGTCGCCGGCATCGGCCCCGGCGTCAGCGATGCGCGCATCGCCGAACAGGTCGAGATCGGCGTCAAGTACGAGGGTTACCTCAATCGCCAGCGCGACGAGATCGAACGCCGGCGTCGAAACGAAGACACGGCGATTCCGCCAGGCTTCGACTATGCGGCGGTCTCCGGCCTTTCGGCCGAAGTCGCGCAGAAGCTGTCGCGCGCGCTGCCGCAGACGGTCGGCCAGGCCGGCCGCATCGCCGGCGTGACGCCTGCGGCGATCTCGCTGCTGCTCGTGCATCTCAAACGCCGCGCAGCCTGAATCCGGCGCGACCGTCACGGCATCGCGTGCCGGGCGCGAAGCGTGCGCCCGGCCGTGCTCCAACTCAGACGCGCTCTAACTCAGAAGCGATAGCCGATCGCGAGGCCGTAGGCCAGCGGATCGATGTTGACCGTTCCGACCTTTGCGCCATTCACGCGCGCGTCGGTATCGATATCCATCCAGCGCACGTCGGCCGACAGCAGCCAGCGGTCGTTCAGCGCGAAATCGAAGCCGGCGTGCGCCGCGGCACCCCAGGACTTGTCGAGCGTCAGCTGCGTACCGGCGAGCGGACCGGTTTCGTCGATGTCGAAGAACGCGGTGCAGTTCAGGCCGATGCCGACGAACGGCGAGACGCGCCCGCCCGGATGGAAGTGATACTGCAGCGAGACCGTCGGCGGCAGATGCGACACTTCGGCGGCCTTCGCGCCATTGAGCCGGACGTCATGCTGAAACGGCGTGGCCGCGAGCACTTCCACGCCCCAGTTCGGCGTGAAGAAATATTCGAGCTGGAACGTCGGCCGCCAGTCGCCGGATACATCGGCCGCGAGCGTGCCGCCGGCGAGCGCGCCGTTGTCCGAGCGCGGATTGACCTGATGCAGGCCGACCTTGAACGTCCAGTCTTCGGCCTGCGCGTGAGCGACGGGCGCCAGTGCGGCGACGAGCAGTGCGCAGAGCGCGGAAATGCGGGAGGTCATGCAATCACCTTGACGAGGAGGACTGCGCGCATCGTCTCAGCGCGGCCGGAGACCCACCTTGATCCGGATCAAACCGCGCGCTGTGTCACTGCTTGCGCGCCGATCCTGTGGTCGTTCCTGCGGGCGATGGCGAAGCCGCGGCGTGCGCCGATAAACTAGCCGGCCCCGGCGCCGCGCCAGCGTCGCCGCCGAACGAGAAGACCAGGTTTCATGCTTACGATCGAACAGAAAATCGCCGAGGAAATCGTCGCCAAGCCGGCCCAGGTGCGCGCGGCCATCGAACTGCTGGACGGCGGCGCGACCGTGCCGTTCATCGCGCGCTACCGCAAGGAAGTCACCGGCGGACTCGACGACACGCAGTTGCGCAACCTCGAAGAACGCCTGCGCTATCTGCGCGAACTCGAAGAGCGCCGCGCGGCGATCCTCGCGAGCGTTGCCGAGCAGGGCAAGCTCGGCGACGAGTTGAAAAAGGAAATTCTGGAAGCCGATACCAAGGCGCGCCTCGAAGACCTGTATCTGCCCTACAAACCCAAGCGCCGCACCAAGGCGCAGATCGCGCGCGAAGCCGGCCTGCAGCCGCTCGCCGACGGCCTGCGCGAAGACCCGACGCGCAGGCCCGAG
>CAMLLF010000225.1 GCA_946480705.1 uncultured Lysobacteraceae bacterium
CACCGACCGGCAGCGGCTGCAGACGGCGGTCGAGCACGTAGGCGCGCGTGCGCGCGACCGGCCTGCCGATGACCGGCGTCGCCGCGACCGCGAGCTGCGCACTCAGCGCGTCGACGGTGTATTCGGTCGGACCGTAGCAGTTGCAGACGCGCAGTCCGGGCACCTCGCGCAGCGTGCGCCACAGCGCCGGCGGCACGGCTTCGCTGCCGGTCAGGATCAGGCCCGGCAGACGCGCCGGATCGTCGAGCAGCCCTGCGTCCACGAGCGCCTGCAGCAGCACCGGCGGCACGTCGAGCGCATCGATTGCGCGTTCGTGCACGAACGCGAGCAGCGCCTGCGCATCGCGGCGCACCTCGTCGTCGCAGATGTGCAGCTCCTGGCCGAGCAGCAGCCAGATGATCTGTTCCCAGGCCGCATCGAACGCGAACGAGGTCGTGTGCGCGGCGCGCAGGCGGCGCGCGCCGCGTGCGCTCGTCAGCGCGCCGAACGCGTCGGCTTCGTGCGAACGCAGCAGGTTCAACAGGCCGCCGTGGGTGGCGAGCACGCCCTTGGGCGTGCCGGTCGAGCCCGAGGTATAGATCAGATAGGCCGCGTCGCCCGCCGACAGCGCTGCGTCGCGCAGCAGTGCCGCGCGCGGTCGCCCGCTCGGCGCGAGCGCGTCGAGGAACAGCGGTGTCGCCGCGAGCGCAGGATTTACGTCGCGCCGCGTCACGATCGCGCGCGGCCGCGCGTCGGCGGCAATCGTCGCGAGACGCTCGGCGGGATAGTCGAGATCGAGCGGCAGATAGACCGCGCCGGCCGCGAACACGCCGAACACCGCCGCGATGCTGTCGGCACTGCGCGGCAACGCGACGGCGACGATGTCGCCGCGCGCGACGCCGACCGCACGCAGACCGTCGGCGATGGCCTGCGCGCGCTGCGCGAGCGCGGCAAAGCTCAGACGCTCCGCGCCGCAGACCACGGCGATCGCGTCCGGATCGGTGGCGACCTGCGCACGCAGACGATCGAGCACGCTCGCCGCCGCATCGCGCGTGCGCGAATCCGGCCCCTGCGACCACGCGGCCAGGTGCGCCGCTTCCGCCGGCGCGCGCAGTTCGATCGCGGCGATCGCACGCTGCGGATCAGCCGCGAGACGCGACAGGAACGCCGACAGGCGCGCGGCATGCAGCGCGAGTTCGGCGGCGTCGTAACGCGCCGGGTTCGCGCTGAGTTCGATGACCGCGGCATCGGCGTCGGGCCACAGCGCGAACTCGAGGTCTTCGACCGGTCCGGCGGCGAGCACGTGCAGGCTGCCGCGGACAGCGTCGAGCGCCAGCGTCTGGTCGTAGATCTTCAGGTTGATCGTCGGACCGTACAGCGCGCGACCGCTGCCGACGAGACCGAGATCGCGCTGCACCTGCTCGGCGTCGCAGCGCTGATGGCGGCGCACGCGCGCGAGTTCGGTGCGCAACTGCGCGGCGATCGTGGCCAGCGTCGCGTCTGCGGTCACGCACAACTGCAGCGGCAGCACGTTGACGACCGGACCGCTCGCATCCATCGCGACCGAACCGAGGCGGCGCATGAACGGAATGCCGGCGACGACCGCATCGGTGTCGGTGCAGCGCTGCACATAGCAGAACAGCGCGGCCATCAGCGCTTCGAGCGCACTGCCGCCCTGCGGCTGCATCGCCGCGGCGAACGCGGCGACATCGCTCGCGGCGATGCTCACGCGTTCGCGCAGCACGTCGACGTTTGCGAACGTCGACGCGGACACGACGTCGCGCGTCGACAGCGACACCGGCGCGGCGAGCTGCGCGCCGTAGTCGCGCCAGAACGCGCGGTCGCGCGCAGCCGCGTCGGATTGCGCGTAGCGCTGCGCTTCGTCGACGACGGTGACGCCTACTGGGTGTCCCACCTCCTGCTCGACGGATGGCTCGCCGGCCTCGCCGAGCGCGCCGGCGGCACCCCGTGCGGGGACTTCATGGCGCACGCGCGCCGAATAGATCGCCGCGATTCGCTTCGACACGGCAGCGAAGCTGTAGCCGTCGACGCACAGATGGTGATAGCGCTGATACCACGCGTAGCGCTGCTCGCCGATGCGGTAGACCGCATGGCGGAACAGCGGCCCGGCCGCGTCGCCGCGCAGCGGCTGCGCGAGATCCGACTGCATGCGCGCGAGCGCGGCGGCAAGCGGATCGTCCTCGCCGCGCAGATCCTCGACCGTGACGTCGATCGCCGCGGCGTCGACGGTGCGCGGCAGATGCTGCACGACACCGTCGTCGGTCTCGACGAAACGTGCATGCGGCGTGTCGGTTTCGGCGAGTCCGCGGCGGATCGCGTCGACGAGGCAATCGGCATCGAGCGCACCGTGCAGGTCGACCCAGTGCGCGACGACATAGCCGTTCGCGATCGGCGCGACCTGATCGGCGACCCAGATGCCTGCCTGCGCGCCGTTGAGCGCGACCGTCGTGACCGCGACGGTGTCCTCGATCGCGACAGAAGTCTTCGACATGGCTGTCTCCTAGCGCGCGTGCAGCGGACGGATGTCGGTCCAGTGCGCGTCGACGAAGTCGATGCAGACCTGACGCGGCCCGGGGCCGAGCACGCTGCGCCAGCCGGCCGGCAGTGCGGCGAACGCGGGCCACAGGCTGTACTGGTCCTGCGCGTTGACGAGCACGAAGAACGCCTGCGTCTCGTCGTCGAACGGATTCGTGGTTTCGGTGGTCATGCGGGGTCTCCAGGGGAATGCGATACGGGCGCGGCCGCACCGGCCGGCGCGAGCAGCCGGGCGAGCGCATCGACCAGCGCGCCGCGCCAGCACAGCGCGTCGTGGCCGCCTTCATAGCCGCGGCAGACCACGTCGTGGCCGGCCGATGCGAGCGCGTCGCGCAGGGATTCGGTCAGATCGATCATCACGTCCTCGCGCCGGCCGACATCGAGGCACACGCGCAGCGGTGCCGACGCGCGCGACGACGACGCGACACGCTCGGCCAGCGCGCCGCGCGCGCCGGGACGGCGCGGACAGGATTCGCCGAACGGCGCATGCAGCAGTTCGACATGAGGCCACCAGAACGAACCCGACTGGCTCGCGGCGGCGCCGAAGCGCTCGGGAAACTGCAGCGCGGCGTAGACGGCGCCGAGTCCGCCGAGGCTCTGTCCGGCGACGACCGTATCCTGCGCGCGCGTGCTGTGCGGCATCGTGACCGCGACCTCGGGCAGCAGTTCGGCCTGCAGCGCCTGCCAGAAAACCGGATTGCAGGCGAGATCGCGCTCGCGCTGGCGACTGTCGATCGCGTCGATCAGCACATACACGGCCGGCGGCAGTCGCCCGCAGTCGGTTTCGGCGTCCAGCGCCGCGTAGATCGGCAGATCCTCATGCCAGCGCCGGCCGTCGAGCAGCAGCACGAGCGGGCGCAGCGCTGCCGCGGACGGATCGGCCGTGCCGGTCGCGTAGAGCCACACCGGGCGCGCCGTGCCGAGCCGCGCGCTGCACCAGTTCAATTCCTGCAGGCGGGACGGATCGGTGTTGACGTCACGGCCGCGGTCGAACGCGGTCCAGGCCGTCTGCGCCGGGGCGTCGGCGAGATGCAGCGCCGATGCACTGCCGTCGCGGCGCGCGACGAACGGATTCAGCGGATCCGCGGTTGCGTGGACTTGTATAGAACGCCACCACTGCCGCTGCTGCTGCATTTTCTCGACGTCGTCGCCGATGAGCGCTGGCGCAACCGCGCCGGCCGTCGCCGGGATGAACACATAGCTGCCGCGCCAGTCCGACGGCAGCACGACCTGCCAGAACCAGACATCGCTGCCGCGCAGACGCGCGAGCGACTGCGGTGCCGGACTGTGGTGATCGGTCACCGAGTTCACGTCGACATAGACGCGACGCAGCGGCGAGACCGCGGCACTCCCGTGCGGATCGCGCCAGAGAAACGTCACGCCGATCTCGTTCGGGCCGAGCCGGTCCACGAGCGGCGTGCCCTGATCCGCGATGCGTCGCCACCAGTCCGCCGAGCCCGCATCGGGCGCATGCAGCGCAGCGAACGCGCGCGCGGCGCGCGGGTCCGGCGCGACCTCATTGCCTGTCGAACGTCCTGCTCCGCCCTCGTCCATTGCCGCCTCGCAACCTGTGTCGCCGCCCTTCCGGGTTACACATGATAATGCGAACCGTTATCATCTGCATTCTTATAAAGCGTGCGGGATGGCGCGCGCGACCACCACCAGGGACTCCCCGATGACGATCGCAACACTCCAACCGCTCCCGCGGGCGCTGCGCTGCGCCCTTTTCGGTCTCGCCGCCGCCGGCTCCGCCGCGGCCGCCGAACACGACTTCACGATTCCGTCCGCGCCGCTCGCCGAGCAGCTGCGCGCCTACGCGAAACAGTCCGGCCTTCAGGTCGACGTGGACGAAAGCCGCCTGTCGCCGGCGCCGCGGGCTGCGCTCGGCGGGCGGCATGACGACGCGGCCGCGCTGCAGCTGCTACTCGCCGGCAGCGGCTGGGTCGCCGACGGCGGCAGCGGCGGCGTTGCCGTGCGCGAAGCCAGGTCCGGCGACGAACAGCGGCTGTCGACGATCGTCGTGACCGGCGAAAAGATCGACCGGCCGCTGCATGAGACGACGACCGCGGTCAGCGTGCTCCGCGACGACGCGACCGACAGCGGCCAAACGCGCTCGGTCTACGACCTCGCCGGCCGCGTGCCGAACGTGATCACGAACGCGGCCGGCCTGCCGTCGATCCGCGGCGTCGCCGGCGCCGGTCCGGCCAACGGCGTGTTCTCGTTCATCTCCGGCGCGCGGCCGCGCATCAGCACGAGCGTCGACGGTGCGGCCGAAACCTGGTCGGGCCAGCGCTACGTCGACGCCGGTCTCTGGGACGTCGAACAGGTCGAGGTGCTGCGCGGGCCGCAGTCGACGACGCAGGGCCGCAACACGATAGCCGGGGCCATTGTGGTCAACACGAAGGATCCGACCTTCGACCGGGAAGCCGCCGCGCGCGCCGGCTACGAGAACGAGGACGGCAAGGCGCTGCTCGCCGGCATGATCTCGGGACCGCTCAGCGACGACGTCGCGTTCCGCGTCGCCGCCGAAAGCCTGCGCGGGCACGGTTTCATCGAGTACGTCGACGCCGACTGGCCCTGGGATCCGTCGCAGATCCGCCGCTACAACCTGCGCGGCAAGCTGCTCTGGAAGCCGCGCGACCTGCCCGGTCTCTCGGTCAAGTTCACGCTGTCGCGCCGCGACCAGAAAGGCGAATACCTCAACACCGTCGACGGTGACGATCTGTTCGCCTACCGCTTCCACGGCATCGCGTCGAACACGCGCTACCAGGACTCGTCGAACACGACGGCAACCGCCGACGCGGCCTATGCGTTCTCCGACGCGTGGTCGGGCCATTTCCTCTACAGCCGCGGCGACTATTCGGCGCACTTCCAGGAATCCGGCACGGATCGCTTCTCGCTCGATCTCGATGAAACCAGCGACACGCTGGAAGCGCGCTTCGTCCACGCGCCGCGCGACAGCGCGAGTCACGGCGTGATCGGCGCGTACTACTACCGCCGCGCGCAGGATCTGCGTGCGGCGCCCGACGGCTTCGTCGGCGACGATCACGTGACGACGGCCGCGCTGTTCGGCGACGGCACGCTCGCGCTCGGCGAACGCTGGAAGCTGCTCGCCGGCGGACGCTTCGAGCGCGAACGCCAGGAGCGCGACGTGATCGCATGGCCGGGCCGGCCGTGGCAGGGCCGCGTGCTCACCGACATCAGCGATCCGATCTTCCTGCCGAAGCTCGGCGCCAGTGTCGACCTCGCACCGGCGACGACGCTGAGCCTGACCGGCCGCAAGGGCTACAACGCCGGCGGCGGCAGCATCGACTGGATCACGAGCGAGTTCTACGAGTACGAAAAGGAAGAAGTGGAAACGTACGAACTCGGCCTGCGTTCGCAGCCGGGCGACGGGCGCCTGCAGCTCGCCGCGAATCTGTTCCACAGCGACTACGACGGCTATCAGGCACTGCTGGACCGCCGCTTCGTCAACGTCCCGCGCGGCCGCAGCCGCGGCGCCGAGTTCGAGGCGACCGCCCGGCTCTCCGAGCGCTTCGAACTCAACGGCTCGGTCGGCTGGCTCGATACCGAAGTCACGCGCGCCGACGCAGCGAACCCGCAGATCCTCGGCAACGAGTTCAACAATGCGCCGCACCTGACCGCGAGTCTCGGCTTCAAGGCCTATGCGGGCGAGCACGTGTTCTTCGGCGCGCAGCTCAACCGCGTCGGCCGCTATTTCTCGGAAATCGACAACGACCCGGCCCTGCGCGCGGGCGGCTACACGCTGGCCAACATCGATGCCGGCTACGAGACCACGCACTGCACGGTGCGCGGCTACGTCCGGAATCTCACGGACGAGGACGTGCTGTATTACCGCACGTCGAGCCTGGGCCAGGTCGGCGCGCCGCGCACGTTCGGCGTGATCGTCGACTGGAGGTATTGAGGTTCAGGAAACGGGAACCGAACGGCAAAACCCGTCCCCACCCACGCCCTCCGCTTGGAGGGGAGGGTAAAGAGCTACCAATCCGCGCGAATCCGATTCCCGTCCTGCTTGCGGTCCCACGCGCGCAGGTCGTCGCGGATGTGCGAGATGCGCTGGCGTCCGAGCGCGTTGCGCTCTTCGTCGAGCACGACGGCGTCGAGCAGTTCGGCCAGACGCTGCGCGGTCGGCAGCATCGTGTCCCAGGCGTCGAGTGCGGGCAGCGGGCCCGGCAGCGCCTGCACGGCGCGCCGCCG
>CAMLLF010000226.1 GCA_946480705.1 uncultured Lysobacteraceae bacterium
CGTAACCGGCGACACCGTCGGCGACCCGTATAAGGACACGGCCGGCCCCGCAGTCAATCCGTTGATCAAGATCATCAACATCGTCGCGCTGCTGCTCGTGCCGCTGCTGGTGAAATTCGGCAGCTGACGCCCGGCAACGACGCTTGAAACAGAGCCCCGCTCCGGCGGGGCTCTTTCGTTTCAGGACGCCGGCGACGCGGCGATTTGGTGCGTCGCACAAGGGTTTTGCCGTATCCTTCGCGCCCTTCTGCCCCGCCCCGGGGCCTCATCCTGGAAACTGCAATGGGTCTGGACCTCGTCCCCACCGGCAAAGACGTGCCGAACGAAATCAATGTCATCATCGAGATTCCCAAGGACGCGGAACCGGTCAAGTACGAAGTCGACAAGGCCAGCGGCGCGATCTTCGTCGACCGCGTGCTGTCGACCCCGATGCGGTATCCCTGCAACTACGGCTATGTCCCGCACACGCTCGGCGGCGACGGCGATCCGCTCGACGCCCTCGTGATCCTGCCGCTGCCGCTCGTTCCCGGCGCCGTGATCCGCTGCCGCCCGGTCGGCGTGCTGCGCATGACCGACGAAGCCGGCAACGACGAGAAGCTCGTCGTGGTCCCTGTCTCGAAGGTGTTCGCCGGCTATGCGCACATCGAGGACATCAAGCAGGTCTCGGCGCACTGGCTCGAACGCATCGGCCACTTCTTCGAGCACTACAAGGATCTCGAGAAGGGCAAGTGGGTCAAGGTCGACGGCTGGGACGGCGCCGATGGCGCGAAGAAGGACGTCCTCGACGGCGTGGCGCGCTACGAGGCCGACAAAGCCAACGGCTGATCCTCGGCATTTGCAGCGACAATAAAAAGGCGGCCCGGAGGCCGCCTTTTTATTGTCGAACCCTTGCGCGGGCCGGTCAGCCGCGTTCGAGCAGCGTCATGAGGTCGATGATCGCGGCATTCGCGCGCGACACGTAGTTCGCCATGACCAGCGAATGATTGGCGAAGAAGCCGAACGGCGAGCCGTTGAGAATGACCGGACTGCCGAGTCCTTTCTGTGCTTCTTCCAGTTCGCGCACGACCTGCTGCAGGCTGACCTGCGCGTTCTTGTCGCGCAGCACCGGCCCGAAGTCGCGCTGCAGCGCATGCAACTGCTGCAGCAGCGCCCAGGTGTAGCCGCGCGACTCGTAGAACACGTCGTCGATCTGCGTCCATGGCGTCTGAACCATGCGCGGACCGGCACCGGGCGTCGACTGCTGCGCGTTGCGATCGCCCGCGAGATCGGTATCGAGGCGCACCTGACCCACGCTCGCCGACAGGCGCTGCGACAGTGAACCGAGACGGCTCGATACGACGCGCAGATAACTCGTGAGATTGTCGGCGCGCGCATAGAACTGCGCGTCGCTCTGGTCGGCGTCGGCCAGGCGCACGAGGTAGCTGTTCAAATGCGACGCGGCCTTGCGGTACTGACCCTCCGAACTCGGGAACAGCCAGCGGTCGTTCGGGCTGGACAGCAGCGGCTCGGCCTCCATGAGATCGCGATCCTCGGCGCTCTGTGTCTGCGAGCGGCTGAAATCGCTGCGGAGAAAGCGACTCAGGTCGCGGCTCGCGCTGAGCACGCCGAATTCCCAGTTCGGCACGTTGTCCATGAACGCGCCCGGCGGAAAAAGGTCGTTGCTCAGATAGCCGCCGCGCTTGTCGAGCAGGGTCTCGATGCTCGCGATCAGCGTCGCCGTCGTCACGCTGCCGACGACCACCGGCTGGCTGACCGCCTGCGCGCGCCGGTCTGCCTCGCGCTGCACGTCGAGCGATGACGGCTCGTAGTCCCACCACCACATCAGCGCAAGCAGCGCCAGCACGAGGATCAGCACGAGCGTGCCGACGGCGCCGAACCACGGCATCCGTTTGCGCGTCGCAATCAGCGGTTCGGTCGAACTCATGGGCGTCATCCAGGGGGTGATGACGGATTCTTGGGGTAGGCCCGCGTGCGATCAAGTGCGAGCAACTGCGATGGGCGCACTGGCGCCGCGGCACGACGCCGCTATGATCCGCCGCCGGGGGGCCAGACGGCCCGGGAGGAGAGTCCATGAATACCATCACCGCGCGCCTCGGCGCGCTGCGGTCGCGCGCGTGCGCGTTGCTGCTGCTCGGCCTGCCGTCGCTCGCGGGCGCGGCCACGTTCAACGTCACGAGCACTGCCGACGGAGGAACCGGCAGCCTGCGCGACGCGATCGACCAGGCCAACCGCACGGCCGGCGCCGACACGATCACATTCGGCAGCAGCGTCACAGGAACCATCGCGCTGACCGGCGGCGCCATCGACATCATCGACGATCTGCGCATCACCGGCCCCGGCGCAACGCGCCTGAGCCTCAGCGGCAACAACGTCTCGCGCGTCTTCCGCATCGATCCGACGACACCCGAAGCCGTCATCGCCGTCGACATCACGGGACTCTCTTTCATCAACGGCGCGTCGGCCGACGAGGGCGGAGCGCTCTTTGCCGATGACTGCGACCTGACAATCAGCAACAGTGTATTTCGCAACAACACCGCACAGCGCGGCGGCGGGCTCTACGTCTTTCCGACGACGTCGACCACGCTGACGCTGCGCCATACTCGCTTCGAAGCGAATACGGCGACGGCCGACGGCGGCGGCTTCGGCGCGCAGGACATCGACAACGTCGTCCTCGACAACGTCGTCGCCGTCGACAACACGGCGAGCCGCAGCGGCGGCGGCGGTTATCTGCGCGCGGTCGGCGTCACCGTGTCGCTCAGTGATTTCAGCGACAACACCTCGAGCCTGCGCATCGACGGATCAAAGGCCACGGCAACCGCAAGCATCACGGCGACGCGATTCGTCGGCAACACGGCGCAACTCGGCCAGGGCGGCGCGCTGTGGCTCAGCGCACAGCAGCCGCAAGTCCTGCCGATCATTGCGGCCGTGTCGCTCGAGCGCGTGCAGATCACCGGCAATGCGGCGAATCTGACCGGCGGAGGCATCTCGGCCGCGTTCGTGAACACGACGCTCTCGTCGAGCAGCCTGGCGAACAACACCGCGCAGCAATCCGGCGGAGGCATCGCCTATCAGGACGGCGGCGCGCTGCAGCTCGCCAATACGACACTTGCCGGCAACTCGAGCGCGCTTGCGAACGGCGGCGGCATCTACAGCGCGGCGGAAACGAGCCTTGCGATCGTCTCCGGCACGATCGCGGGCAACAGCGCGGCGAACGGCGGCGGCATCCTGCGCACCGGCGGCGGTGCAACGCTGCGCAACACGATCGTTGCGAACAACAACGCACCGACCGCGCCGGACCTCCATGGATCATTTGCGCCAAACTATACCCTGGTAAAAAACGCCGGCGGCGCGACGCTGGCCGCCGGCAGCGGCAACATCGTCAACGGCACCGACCCGCTGCTCGGCACGCTCGCGATGAACGGCGGAACGACGCTGAGCCTGCTGCCCGGCGTCGGCAGCCTTGCGCTCAATGCGGGCGATCCGGCCGGTACGGGTCTGGCGCCCACCGATCAGCGAGGTCTCGCGCGCATTGCAGCGGGCCGCGTGGACATCGGTGCGGTCGAACGCCAGTCGCCCGAAGACGCGATCTTCCGCTACGGTTTCTGAAGAGCGTCGACCGCGACGGCGTCGGACATCGACGCCGTCGCGGCTGCGCTCAGGCTTCGCGATAGAGCTGCGCGCCGCTGTCGCGGAACTCCTTCGCCTTTTCCTGCATGCCCTCGGCCAGCGCGTCGCTCTCGCTGACACCTTTCTCCGCCGCGTAGTCGCGCACGTCCTGCGTGATCTTCATCGAACAGAAGTGCGGGCCGCACATTGAACAGAAGTGCGCGACCTTGTGCGCGTCCTTCGGCAGCGTCTCGTCATGGAACTCCTGCGCCTTCTCGGGATCGAGACCGAGGTTGAACTGGTCCTGCCAGCGGAATTCGAAGCGCGCCTTCGACAGCGCGTTGTCGCGCGCCTGCGCGCCGGGATGCCCCTTTGCGAGATCGGCCGCATGCGCGGCGATCTTGTAGGCGATGATGCCGTCGCGCACATCCTGCTTGTTCGGCAGACCGAGGTGCTCCTTCGGCGTCACGTAGCAGAGCATCGCCGTACCGAACCAGCCGATCATCGCCGCGCCGATCGCGCTCGTGATGTGGTCGTAGCCCGGCGCGATATCGGTGGTCAGCGGTCCGAGCGTGTAGAACGGCGCTTCGCTGCAGACACGCAGCTGCCGCTCCATGTTTTCCTTGATGAGCTGCATGGGCACGTGGCCCGGCCCCTCGATCATGGTCTGCACGTCGTGCTTCCACGCGACATGCGTCAGTTCGCCGAGCGTGTCGAGTTCGGCGAACTGCGCGGCATCGTTCGCATCGGCGATTGATCCGGGACGCAGGCCGTCGCCGAGCGAGAATGCGACGTCGTAGGCCTTCATGATTTCGCAGATTTCCTCGAAGTGCGTATAGAGGAAATTTTCGCGGTGGTGCGCGAGGCACCATTTGGCCAGGATGGAACCGCCGCGGCTGACGATGCCCGTCACGCGCCTGGCCGTGAGCGGGACGTGCGCGAGCCGAACGCCCGCGTGGATCGTGAAATAGTCCACGCCCTGCTCGGCCTGCTCGATCAGCGTGTCGCGGAAGATGTCCCAGGTCAGCTCTTCTGCCTTGCCGTCTACCTTCTCCAGCGCCTGGTAGATCGGCACGGTACCGATCGGCACCGGCGAGTTGCGCAGGATCCACTCGCGCGTCTCGTGGATGTGTTTGCCGGTGGACAGATCCATGACCGTGTCGCCGCCCCAGCGGATCGACCAGACCATTTTTTCCACTTCTTCCGCGATCGACGAAGTCACCGCCGAATTACCGATGTTCGCGTTGATCTTGGTCAGGAAGTTGCGGCCGATGATCATCGGCTCGGATTCGGGATGATTGATGTTGTTCGGGATGATCGCGCGGCCGCGCGCGACTTCGTCGCGCACGAATTCCGGCGTGATGAGTTTCGGCAACGCGGCGCCGAAACTCTCGCCCGCATGCTGCGCGCGCAGGTGCGCTTCGAGCGCTTCGATGCGCTGGTTCTCGCGCAGCGCAATGAATTCCATTTCCGGCGTGACGATGCCTTTGCGCGCATAGTGCATCTGGGTCACGTTCGCTCCGGCCTTCGCGCGCAGCGGACGGCGCAGGTTCGGAAATCGCACGGCATCCAGGCGGCGGTCCGCTTCGCGCTTGCGACCGAATTCCGACGACAGCCCGGCAAGCTGCTCGATATCGCCGCGCTCGGCGATCCAGCGCGCACGCAGCGCCGGCAGCCCGGCACTCAGATCGATGCGGTAGTCCGGATCGGTATAGGGACCAGAAGTGTCGTAGACCGTGACCGGCGCATTCTTTTCGGCGCCGAACACGAGCGGCGTGTCGGCGAGCGCGATCTCGCGCAGCGGTACGCGCAGATCGTCACGGCTGCCGGTAACGTGGATCTTGCGCGAGCCCGGAATCGGGCGCGTCACGTGTTCGGACAGTTCCTGGGTCTGGCGCACCAGGTCGGAAGGCAGGGCGTTCATCGGCATCGTCCTCAAAGGTCGGGGGACGAAGCGGCGGCGCGCGAGCCCGCACGGATGCGCCTCGCGTCGAAGCTTCCTACGCCGGCATGACCCGGGTCAGGTACGAAGGGACTCTCTCAGCCCGATCTGGGCACCCCCGCTTCAGGCGCGCATTCAAGCACGAAGCGGGGGCTGCGGGCGAGTCGCGGCGCCGACGCGGCCTCAACCGCAGCCGCGCGATGGCGCGTAGGCGCGCAGGAACATGTCGACGGTCGCGTTGATGTGGTCCTCGACCGCCTGCTCGCAGAACGGTTCGGAACAGCCGCACATCATGCGCGCATGCAGTTCGCCCTTGAGCAGACAGAAGAACTGCGACGTCGCTCGCCAGACCTCCGGAATCTCGAGCTGTCCAGCATCGACTTCAGCCTGCAGGAACGCTTCGAAAGCCGCCTGAAGCTTCTTCGGACCGGCTTCCCAGAACAGTTGTGCGAGCTTCGTCGGCTGTGCCTGCGAGGTCATCATCCGGTGCAGGGAAATCGACTCCTCGCTCGTGATCAGCGCGAAAAACGCGCGCGCGATCGTCAGGAGCTGGCCTCGGATCGGACCGCTGAGATCGGCCATGAACAGCGCCGAAGGCACCTGCTCCTCGCATTTCGCCTCGATCACCGACTTGAACAACGTCTCCTTGTCGGTGAAGTGGCTGTAGACGGTCAGCTTGGAAACGCCGGCCTCAGCCGCAATCGCATCCATGCTCGTGCCGTCGAATCCGTGGCGCGGAAACAGCCGCTTGCCCGCATCAAGGATTGCTGCGCGCTTCTCGAGATCTTTGGGCCGCCCTGGAGCGGCCTGTTTCATCACTGATGACATGGCCAATAAATACTAGACAGTGCAGTTTAGTAATGATACTGTACCGAACAGTTCAGGTAAACCCGTTCGTTATCTTCTTCCGAGGATTGTAACAATGCGTGCCCATGACACCCCCAGCCTGCCGGACCGGCTTCGCCGCCTGGGGATAGGCCTGCTCCTGATCGTTCCGACCCTTGTACTCGTTTCCGGCTGCAACACACGCGCCGAAGTGCAAGATCCTATCCGTCCCGCGATTGTCGCGCGTCCGCAGTCCGCTGCGGCCGAAGCCGGCACGTTATATAGCGGCGACGTCAAAGCCCGCTATGAAAGCTCCCTCGGGTTCCGCGTCGGCGGCAAGATCCGTCAGCGCAACGTCGACGTCGGAGCCCA
>CAMLLF010000227.1 GCA_946480705.1 uncultured Lysobacteraceae bacterium
GCTCTATGACAAGCGCGACACGCTCGGCCTCGATGCCGAAGGCAAGCGCCTGGTCGAGCGCTACTACACCGATTTCGTGCGCGCCGGCGCCAAGCTCAGCGAGGCCGACAAGGCCAAGCTCAAGGGCATGAACGCGGAACTCGCGACGCTGCAGACACAGTTCAGCCAGAACATGCTCAAGGAAAACAACGCCTCGGCCGTCATCGTCGACAGCAAGGACGAGCTCAAGGGCATGTCCGACGAGGCGATCGCCGCCGCGGCCGAAGCCGCGAAGCAGCGCAAGCTCGACGGCAAGTACGTCATCGCGCTGCAGAACACCTCGGGCCAGCCGGCCCTGGCGCAGCTGCAGAACCGCGCGCTGCGCGAGCGCCTGCAGAAGGCGTCGGTGACCCGCGCCAGCCATGGCGGCGAGTTCGACAACCGCGCGATCGTCGCGAAGGTCGCGAAGATCCGCGCCGAGCGCGCCGCGCTGATGGGCTACGAGAACCACGCCGCCTACACGCTCGAGGACGAGACCGCGAAGACGGTCAAGGCCGTCAACGACCGCCTCGCCCAGCTCGCGCCGGCCGCCGTCGCCAACGCGAAGAAAGAGGCCGCCGACCTGCAGGCGATGATCGACAAGGAAAAAGGCGGCTTCCAGCTCGCGCCGTGGGACTGGTCCTACTACGCCGAGAAGGTTCGTTCGGAAAAGTACAGCTTTGACGAAAGTCAGCTGCGCCCGTACTTCGAGTACGACAACGTGCTCAAGAACGGCGTGTTCTTTTCCGCGAACAAGCTCTACGGCCTGAGCTTCAAGGAACGCAAGGACCTGCCGGTCTACAACCCCGACGTGCGCGTGTTCGACGTGTTCGACGCCGACGACAAGCAGCTCGCGATCTTCCTCGTCGACTGGTACGCCCGCGACAACAAGCGCGGCGGCGCCTGGATGAACGAATACGTCTCGCAGAGCGGCCTGTTCGGCACGCATCCGGTCGTGGCCAATCACCTCAACATTCCGAAGCCGCCCCAGGGCGAGCCGACGCTGATGACCTTCGACGAGGTCAACACGGCGTTCCACGAATTCGGCCATGCGCTGCACGGCATGTTCTCGAACGTGAAGTACCCGCGCTTCTCCGGCACCAGCGTGCCGCGCGACTTCGTCGAATATCCGTCGCAGGTCAACGAAATGTGGATGACCTGGCCGGAAATCATGAAGAACTACGCCAAGCACTATAAGACCGGCGCGCCGATTCCGCAGGAGCTCGTCGACAAGGTCGTCGCGGCGCAGAAGTTCAACCAGGGCTTCGCGACGACGGAATACCTCGGCGCCGCGCTGCTCGACCAGTCCTGGCACCAGATCAAGGCGAACCAGGCTCCCGAAGCCGCCGGCGTGCTCGATTTCGAAGCCGCCGCGCTGAAAAAGGCCGGCGTCGACTTCGCGCCGGTGCCGCCGCGCTATCGCAGCAGTTACTTCTCGCACATCATGGGCGGCTACGCGGCCGGCTACTACGCCTACATCTGGAGCGAAGTGCTCGACGCGGACAGCGTGGAATGGTTCAAGGAAAACGGCGGTCTGAGCCGCAAGAACGGCGACCACTTCCGCCAGACCCTGCTCTCGCGCGGCGGCAGCGTCGACGCGATGCAGCTGTTCAAGGACTTCCGCGGCCGCGATCCGGACGTCAAGCCGCTGCTGGAGCGTCGCGGTCTGACCGCGAAGTGAGCAGAAGAAAAAAGTAGAGAAAGGCAGAAAATAAAGGGCGGCCCGAAAGGGTCGCCCTTTTTGATGCGACGACGCAGGGCACAATAACCGAAGGGCATCGCGCCAACTTTCTAGGCGCATTGTGCCGACAACAAGATCGAGAAGACGCGCAGCGAGGCGCGTCAGACATGGCGCAATGCCCTTCGGTTATTGCGCCCTGCGGTTCAGACGTCCCGCCTGCCGCCGCTCGAAACGCGGAACGGCACCTTTTCGGCGTTCAGCAGGCGCTCGATGCGCATGAACACTTCGGCGCGCGAGAACGGCTTTTTCATGAAGTCGTCGGCGCCGATGCGCTGGGCATAGAACTGCTCGGTGGCCTGTTCGTTGCCGCTGATCATGATGATCGGAATGTCTTTCGTGCGAATGTCCCGGCGCAGCTGGCGCAGCGCGGCGAAGCCGTTCATGCCGGGCAGCACGATGTCGAGAAAGATCAGGTCGGGCGCTTCGGCCTGTGCCAGCCGGATGCCTTCTTCCGCATCGCCGGCTTCGAGCGTCACGTAGCCGTTCTGCTGCAGGAGCTTGCGCAGCAGCGCGACGATGGTCGGCGAGTCGTCGACGATGAGCACGCGCGTGCCCTCGCGCGCGTTGATGCGCGGCTTGTCGCGCCGCTCGGCGGCGGCCGGCCGGCCGCCGAAAATTCGCTGCAGAAACGCCAACAGTCCCACGTGCACTCCCCGGAAATCCCTTGCCCCCGGCCCGAAGTGTCGGGCTTGGCGCGGGAAGGGTCAAACGCGGCGCGACGGAACGCCGATGCCGGACCGCCGCCGGCCATGCCCGGCGGCGGGTCCGCGCGTGCCCGGCGCGCGCTTCAGTTCAGCAGCCGGCCGATGAGGCCGGGCTCCAGCAGCGCCATGAACAGCAGGCCGAAGCCGGCGCCCCAGAGATGGGCGCTGTGATTGACGTTGTCGCTGGACTGACGGTCCATGTACCACGAGTACGCGAGATAGAGCACGCCGAACACGATCGCCGGCATCGGGATCACGAAGACATAGATGATCGCGCCGGGCTGCAGCAGCACGAAGGCGAACAGCACGGCCGAGACCGCGCCCGACGCGCCGAGACTGTAGTAGTTCGGATCGTTCTGGTGCTTGAGATAGCTCGGCAGGATCGAGACCACGAGACCGCCGAGATAGAGCAGCGGAAACCCGACGAGCCCCGTGCGCAGCGAAAGATAGGCCTCGATGTAACGGCCCGCGAAGAACAGCGTGAACATGTTGAAGAACAGATGCATGCCGTCGGCATGGATCAGGCCGTAGCTCAACAGGCGCCAGTATTCGTTGTGGCGGCGCACCGCGGGCGGCCACAGGATGAGCTGCTGCTTGAGGCGCGGATTGTTGAAGGCGATCAGCGAGACCAGTGTGGTCAGGCCGATCGCGACGAGTGTGACGATCATGCGAAAGCGACTCCGGCGGCGTGGCCGTCCATGCTAACAGTCGACGCGGGCGTGCGCGGTCAATGCTGCGGCTTGAACAGCGCCGCGTCGAGGATCGACCACAGGTGCACGACCCAGCCGAGGAAGATGAGCCAGAGCACCGCGGCGAGCACGAACTGCACGGCAGCCATGAGCAGGCGTCCCTGCACGAGCTGTCCCAGTCCCGGAATGAAGAAGCTGCAGATGGCGGCGATCACGTTGCCGGCGGAACCTTGTCCAGTGCTCATCGACGAGTCGTCCTGCGGAAGTCATGCGGTCGAGTCGCAGATGTTGTCCGTATGCCCGCGTTTCAAGCGGCTCGGTTGCTTTCGCGAGTGACGGGTACTAGCCTGCGCCACCACGTAGACGGCGGCCGCGCCGCGCCCGGGGAGATGTCCATGAAACCAGTTCGTTCCGCACTTGCGTCGGCTCTGATTATCGGCATGGGCGCAGGATTTTCGCCGGCCGCCTTCGCGCAGTCCGCCGACGCCGCGGCAGCCGACGCGTTCGTCGCCGGCATCAACCAGGAAATCCGCGACAACTACGTCGAAGTGACCGCCGCGCAGTGGGTCGCGGAGACCTATATCAACGGCGACACCGAAGTGCTCGTGGCCAAGGCGAACGAGCGCGCGCTCGGTCGCCTTTCTGCCAATGTGGAGAAATCCAAGAAATTCCAGGGCATCGGCGGCATCTCGCCCGCGACACAACGCGGCATCGATCTGCTGAAGCTGCAGACGGCGATGCCGGCGCCGAAGGATCCGGCCAAGCTCGCCGAACTGACCCAGATCGCGTCGCGCCTCAACGCCGCCTATGGTTCCGGCAAGTCCTGCACCGACGACGCCAAACCTGAAACCTGCCGCAATCTCGACCAGCTCAGCAAGGTGCTCGCCGAGAACCGCGACTGGGATGCGGATCTCGACGCCTGGACGGCCTGGCACAACGTCGCGCGCGGCATGCGCAAGGACTACGTCCGCTTCGCCGAGCTCGTGAACGAGGGCGCGGCCGAGATGGGCTACGCCAACGCCGGCGACATGTGGCGCGCGAGCTACGACATGAGCGCCGCCGACTTCCGCAAGGAAACCGACCGCCTGTGGCGCCAGGTCGAGCCGCTGTACAAGGACCTGCAGTGCTATGCGCGGCACAAGCTCGAGCAGCAGTACCCGGGCAAGCTCGCGAACGACGGCACGATTCCGGCGCACATCACCGGCAACATGTGGGCGCAGGACTGGGCCGCGCTGTACCCGCTGCTGCAGCCGTATCCGGGCGTTTCCAATCTCGACGTCGATGCGGCGCTCAAGGAAAAGAACTACACGCCGGAAGCGATGGTCAGGCGCGCCGAGGATTTCTATACCTCGGTGGGCTTCCCGGCGCTGCCGAAATCGTTCTATGAAAAATCCCAGCTCAAGCGCCCGGCCGACCGCGACGTCGTCTGCCACGCGAGCGCCTGGGATCTGAACCTCGAAGGCGACGTGCGCATCAAGATGTGCATCAACATCAACGAGGAAGACTTCCGCACGGTCTACCACGAGCTCGGGCACATCTATTACTACCTCGCCTACAACGATCTGCCGCCGCTGTTCCAGACCGGCGCGCACGACGGCTTCCACGAGGCGATCGGCGACACGATCCAGCTGAACCTGACGCCGGGCTACCTCGCCGAAATTGGACTCGCCGGCGCGAACAAGCCGAGCAAGGAAGCGATGCTCAATGCGCAGATGAAGCAGGCGCTCGAAAAAGTCGCGTTCCTGCCGTTCGGCAAGCTCATCGACGAATGGCGCTGGGGCGTCTTCGACGGCTCGATCAAGCCCGAGGGCTACAACGCGGCATGGTGGGCGCTCAAGCGCAAGTACCAGGGCGTCGCGCCGGTCGTCGCGCGCAGCGAAGCCGACTTCGATCCGGGCGCGAAATATCACGTGCCGGGCAACACGCCGTACATGCGCTATTTCCTCGCGCATATCCTGCAGTTCCAGTTCCAGCGCGAGCTGTGCAAGGCGGCCGGCTACAAGGGACCGCTGCACGAATGCTCGATCTACGGCAACAAGGCCGCGGGCGCGAAGTTCTGGGCCATGCTCGACAAGGGTTCGAGCCAGCCCTGGCAGGCGACGCTGAAGGAGTTGACCGGCAAGGGGGAGATGGACGCCTCGGCCATCCTCGACTACTTCGCGCCGCTGCACGCATGGCTCAAGCAGCAGAACAAGGGCAGGAGCTGCGGCTGGAACTGAAAAGCAGGAAAGAGCGAGCAGGAGTGAGAAACGAGTGGAGGCGTGATGACGCTCTCGTTTCTCCCCTGCTCCGCTCCATGTGCCAAACGCGTGGTCACGCAGCGAAGCTGCCGCGCGTTTCTCGCGTCTCTACCGCTTTTCTCGCTTTCCCGGCCGCGTGCTATGTTCGCGCCAGCCAACCGCGAGACCCCGCCATGCAACGCTGGATCAAACTTCCCGACGGCCGCTTCGTCGACGCGAACCGCATCATGTACATCGGCAAGGTCGAAACCTATCCGCGTATCGACGAGGACGGCAACGATCTCGGCCAGGGCTACAACGTCAACATCGGCACCGACATCTCGCGCGACAACCAGCTCACGCTGATGGGCGGCAAGGACGAGGTTCTGTCGGTGCTCAAGCAGATTCTCGGCACGCCGGCGGCGTAACGCGGAAACGCATTCCCCCGGCTGGCGGTGAGCCGAAAGCGAACTCCGGCGTCGAGGTGGTTACGCTGCGACGAATCCGTGCCGAAGGATGCTTTCGCGCGGTTCCGGCGACAGCCTCTCTGTGCCGTGCGTCCGCCTGGAATGAACCGCCTCGATGTTGGGGTTCGCCGTTGGCTCACCCAGCCTATGCGGCCGCAACGCGTGCCGCGGTCCGATAGCGGAACACGCGCCACGCGACGAAGCCGATCGCGGTCAGCGTCGCGGCGGCCAGCGCGAGATGCAGCACGCTGTCGGACACGAACACGACGACGACGCCGGCCAGCACGGCGTTGAACACGAGGCTCACGAACGCCTGCAGCGACGACGCGCCGCCGCGATGCAGCGGGAAGCGGTCGAGCAGCAGGATGGTCAGGCTCGGGAACGACAGCGAGATGCCGATCGCGTGCAGACCGATCGGCAGCACCGACCACGGCACCAGCGGCTGCGGCAGCGCGAGTGCGACGCCGACGTTGATCGCGGACGCAGCCAGCATCACGGCATAGCCGAGGGTGATCGTGCGCGGCACGCTGATGCGGCCGGCGAGCCGGCCCGACAGCAGTGCGCCGAGAAACATCCCCGACACGGCCGGCACGAACAGCCAGCCGAACTGCTGGGGACCGAGCTTCAGCAGGCCGACGACGAACGCGGGCGCGGAGGAGATGTACAGGAACAGCGCGCTGAAATTCATCGTGCCCGCGATCGCGAGCGGCCAGAACTGCCGGTCCATCAGCATCTGCACATAGCCGCCGACGAGCGCGCCGGGCCGCAGCGGAATGCGCCGTTCCGGCGGATGCGATTCGGGCAGCCGCCACAGCGACGCGACGAGCAGCAGCGCGCCCCAGAACGCGAGAAACCAGAAGATCCAGCGCCAGTTCCCGGCGAGCAGCACCCAGCC